>DAINCG010000097.1:0-12962 GCA_036732525.1 Pseudomonadota bacterium
GGGAAGCCGGATTGCCCGCCCGCGCGCCGGCGCCCCGGGACGGTTTCGTCCTGCTCATCGGCGACATGATGGGCGAACCGGACGCGATCGTGGAACGCGCGGCCATGCTTGCGCGGGCCGGCGCCCGCGGCGCCGTCATTCAGGTGCTGCACGCGGACGAAGAAACCTTGGGATTCGACGGCCGCGTCGAGTTCGCGAGCCTCGAAGCGAACGAGAGCCACCTCCTCCGACACGTGGAAACGGGTCGGCGACCGTATCAGGCGCGCCTCGACGCGCATCGCCAGGCGCTCGTCCACGGCCTTGCCCGAATCGGCTGGGCGCTGACGCCGCACCGGACGGACCGTCCGCACGGTCCGCCATTGATCGCGGCGCTCGCCGCCCTCGCGGCGGGGGGTTGACGGCATGGGAACGGTGCTCGGCGGCCTGACATTCGCGGCCCCCTGGGTTCTCGCCGGTCTGATCGCCCTGCCCCTGGTCTGGTGGCTGCTTCGGGCTCTGCCGCCGCCGCCCCGTCGCCTGGCCTTCCCGTCGCTCGAAATCCTGCGCCGCGTCGAGGGCGAGGAGACCACGCCCGCCCGCCCGCCATTGCCGTTGCTGATCGTGCGGCTGGTCCTTGTCACGCTGCTGCTGCTGGCGATCGCCAGCCCGCGCATCGATCCGGGCGTGCTGCCGCCGGAAGGGCGGCCGCTGACCGTGATCGTGGACGACGGTTGGGGCGCCGCCAAGCACTGGGCTGAAATTCAGCAGGCGCTGACCGACGTCCTGGACGCCGCCGCGGCCGAGTCCCGCGATGTCGCCCTCGTCACGACCGCCCCGGTGGCGGGCGAGCAGCCGGCGCCGACGGTCGGCGGCGCTGGGGCCATCCGCGACGTTCAGGCGACCATGGCGCCGAAGCCCTGGCCCGCCGACCGCGGCGCTGGCGCGTCTCGCCGCGGAGGGCCTGGTCGAAGACCACGACGCGATCTGGCTGTCGGATGGCGTCGCCGATGCGAACGCGCTCGAACTTGCGACCACCTTCGGCGCCCGTCTGACGGTCTGGCGGCCGGGTGTCGCCGACGCGAGCGCGCTGCTGCGCGCGCCGGAACGCGCCGGCGCGGCGTTGACGGTCCGCGCGGAACGCGCCACGGGCTCCGACGCGCCGGCGGCGACGCTCCGCGTCCGTGGCCTCGACGCGAACGGCGCGCCGGTCGCGCGCACTGAAATCCTGTTCAAGCAAGGCGAACGCGCGGCCGCCGAGTTGCCGGCGCCGGTCGAGACGCTCAACCGAATCGCCCGGCTGGAAGTCGTCGGCGAGGAGAGCGCGGGCGCGGTCTACCTGCTCGATTCGGCCTGGGCGCGACGCCGGGTCGGCATCGTCCGCCTGTCGGAAGGCGGCGGACACCCGCTGCTCGACTCGGCGCGCTACCTGCAGGAAGCACTGCTGCCCTATGCCGAGATTCAGGTTGGCCCGGCGCAACAGATGATCGACGCGGACCTGGACGCGATTCTGTTGACGGACGCCGCGGGCGCCGATCCCGAGATCCGCGACATGCTGGCCGGCTGGACGCGCGACGGCGGCCTGCTGATCCGTTTCGCCGGTCCTCGCCTCGCCGAGAAGCCGGACGAGTTGACGCCGACGCCGCTGCGCCCTGGCGGCCGCGCCCTCGGCGGACCAATGTCGTGGTCGGAGCCGCTCGGCCTCGCCCCGCTGCCGGCGACGGGCCCGCTCGCCGGCCTGAAGCCGCCGCCGGGCGTCGCGGTTTCACGGCAGGCGCTGGCGGAACCGGGCCCCGATCTGCTCGCCAAGACCTGGGCGGCGCTGGCGGACGGCACGCCCCTCGTCACCGGAACGGCGCTGGATGACGGTCTGCTGGTGCTGGTGCATGTCGATGCCGGGCCCGACTGGTCCGACCTGCCGCTGTCCGGCTTCTTCGTCGAAATGCTCCATCGACTGACGACGCTCGCCGCCAATCGGGCGACGGCCGAATTAACCGAAGACCTGCCGCCCCTGTCGGCGCTCGACGGGTTCGGCCGGGTCCGGCCGGCGAGCGCCGGGCTCGACAATCTCCCGGCCGGCGACGACGCGCCCGCCGTCGGCCCCTTGCTGCCGCCCGGCTACTACGGTCCGGAGGACGCGCCCGTCGCACTCAATCTGGCGCCCGGTCTGGCGGAGCTCGCGCCGATGCCGGCGCTGCCCCGCGCGCGGACCGTCGTCTATGGCGACGCCGACGTCGTCAGGCTCGCGCCCTGGCTGCTGCTCGCGGCGGCGTTGCTGCTGATCACCGAATTGCTGATGACCATGGGCTATTCCGGCCGGATTCCGCGCTTCAAGCGCCCCGGCGGCGCCGTCGCCGCATCGGCCGCGATCCTGATGGCGGCCGTGCTGGTCGGCGTCGCCGGCCCCGCCGCCGCCCAGGACCTGGCGGCGGAGGCGGCGCTCGAGACTCGGCTCGCCTATGTCGAGACCGGGGACGCGCAGCAGGACCGCAAAAGCCAGCTCGGCATCGCCGGGCTGTCACGGGTGCTGTTCAGCCGAACGTCCGTCGAGCCGGGGCCGCCCCTCGCCATCAATATCGAAGCGGACGAGATCGCGCTTCTGCCGCTGATCTACTGGCCGGTGACGGCGAGCTTCCCGACGCTCAGCGAGGAAGCGAAGTCCAAGCTGACGCGCTACATCTCCACCGGCGGCATGATCCTGTTCGACACGTCGGACGCCGACCGCGCGCAGGCGCTGGCGCCGCTTGGCCAGGCCACGGACGAGGCGCGGGCGCTCCGCCGCATTCTGGCCGACACGCCGGTTCCGCCGCTCGCGCCGCTGCCGATCGACCACGTCCTGACGCGGGCGTTCTACTTGCTCGACCGCTTCCCGGGGCGCATTCCAGGCGGCCAGATCTGGGTCGAGCGCGAAGGCTCATCCGCCTATGACGGCGTGACGTCGCTGATCATCGGCGGCGCCGACTGGGCCGGCGCATGGGCGCTCGACGAACAGGGCCAGCCTGTCTACCCGGTCTCGCCGGGCGGCGCGCGGCAGCGCGAACTGGCGCTGCGCTTCGGCGTCAACGTCGTGATGCACGCGCTGACCGGGAACTACAAAGGCGACCAGGTGCATCTTCCCGCAATCATGGAGCGGCTTGGGCAATGAGCGCCGCGGAAATCGCCCTCGACCCCCTGCTGCCCTGGCCGGTCCTGGCCGTGCTGGGGGCGCTCTGCCTGGCCGCGATCGGTTTCGCCCTCTGGCGGCGCGCGCCCGGCGCATGGGGCCGCGCCGCGGTTTTCGTGACCATCCTTGCGATCCTGGCCGGTCCCAACCTTCGGGTCGAAGAACGCCGGCCGGAGCAGGACGTCGCCGTGCTGCTGATCGACCGGTCGAGTTCGATGACGGTCGGCCGCCGCGCCGAGCAGGCCGCCGAAGCGGTCGCGGCGATCGAAGCGGCGGCGGCGCGCCTGCCCAATCTCGAAATTCGCACGATCACGGCGGCGCCCGCCGCGGACGAAGACCGCAGCGGCACGCGCCTGATGCAGCCCCTGGCCGACGCCTTCGCCGGCGTGCCGCGCGATCGACGCGCCGGCGCCGTGCTTGTGACCGACGGCCGCGTTCACGACGCGCCGAGCGACCCCGAAGAAGCCGCCGCCCGCCTGGCGCCCATCCTCGCCGGAGCGCCGCTCCATGCCCTCGTGGTCGGCGAAGAGGACGAAGCCGACCGGCGCATCCGCATCGTCTCAGCCCCGCCGTTCGCGCTGGTCGGCGACGTCGCCGAGATCACCTTCGTCGTCGAGGACAGCCCGATCGTCCCGGTCGGACGCACCGCCCGTATCCAGCTGATGATCGACGGCGTCGTCAGCGACGACATCGAAGCCTGGCCCGGTCGCGAGACGATGATTTCGGCGCCGATCGACGCCGCCGGCTCGCACGCCATCGAGCTCGCCGTCGATCCCGGACCGCGTGAGGTAAGCCTCGCCAACAACAAGGCGCTGGCGCGCGTGACGGGCGTGCGCGACCGGCTGCGCGTGCTGATGGTCTCCGGCCAGCCGCATGCGGGCGAGCGGGTTTGGCGGAACCTTCTCAAGTCGGACCCGGCGGTCGATCTCGTCCACTTCACGATTCTCCGTCCGCCGGACAAGACCGATTTCACGTCGACGCGGGAACTGGCGCTGATCCCCTTCCCGATCCAGGAACTGTTCGAGCGCAAGCTGAACGAGTTCGATCTGATCATTTTCGACCGCTATCCGCGCCGTGATCTGATCCCGCCGAGCTATCTGGCGAACATCGTCGAGCATGTGCGTAAGGGAGGCGCCTTGCTGGAAGCGGCCGACGTCTCCTTCGCCAAGGCCGAAACCTCGCTCGCCGAGACCGCGATCGGCGCAGCATTGCCGGCGCTGCCGACGGGACGCGTGCTGGAGGCCGCCTTCCGGCCAGCGCTCACGGCCTATGGCCGCCGACACCCGGTGACGCAGCCGCTCGCCGGACCCGCCGCAGAGACCTGGGGCCGCTGGCGGCGCCAGATCGAAGCGACGACCTCGACCGGCGACGTCCTGTTGAACGGCCTCGACGAGCGGCCGCTGCTGGCGCTCGCCCGCTTCGGCGAAGGCCGCGTCGCGCAGATCCTGTCGGACCAGATCTGGCTCTGGGCGCGCGGTCACGAAGGCGGCGGCCCGCATGGCGAGTTGCTGCGCCGCCTGGCGCACTGGCTGATGAAGGAGCCGGAGCTGGAGGAGATCCGCCTGAAGGCCCGGATTCAGGGCGATCGCCTGGAAATCGAGCGCCTGACCGTTCAGGAAGACGCCGCGGCCGTCGTGACGGTGCAGCTGCCGGATGGAACCACGGCCGAGGTCTCGCTCGCCAACGTGGAGGACGGCCGGGCCGTCGGCGCGACCGACGCCCCGTCGCTCGGCCTCTATCGCGCGACGGAGGGACCGCGGGCGGCGCTCGTCCTCAAGGGCGACCCGAGCGGACCGGAAGCGCAGGACATCCGCGCCGACTCCAGTCCGCTGATCCCTTCGCTCGAAGCGAGCGGCGGCGGCGCCCGGGCGCTGTTCGACGGCGTTCCGGACCTGCGCATGGCCCGGCCGGACCGGGCGATGCATGGCCGCGGCTGGATTGGGTTCCGTGAGAACCGGGCCTATACGGTGGCCAGCGCCCGGGCGGCGAATCTGCCGCCTGAGTGGCTCTCGCTGCTCCTCGTCGCCGCCGCGCTGCTCTGGGCGTGGACGCGGGAACGCCGCTAGCGCGGACTCCCGCGACTGCCGCAAACTCCAAGCATTGAAACGAAATTTTCCTATGAGGCGTGCTTTTACGCCGCAGCCTGGAATGCTAAGCTGTTTGTCCGTCCAACCCGACACGAGAGGGGACTGCCCGTGTTGAAGACGATTTCCAAGCTGGCTGTCGCAGGCGCGCTGGCGTTCGCCGCCATCGCAGCCGCGCCCGTCAGCTACGCCGAGAACATCGGCTCCAAGAAATGTGAAGAGTGTCACCGCGCGGAAGTGCGCGTCTGGCAGGACACGCATCACTTTACGTCGTTCAAGGAAGCCCACCGCAACAAGGCCGCGCGGGACATCGCCGAAGCGGCCGGCGGCGCGAAGTCGATGCGCCGCAACGAGACCTGCACGACGTGCCACTACACCGAAGTCGGCGGCAAGGCCGAATCGGGCCCGTCCTGCGAAAGCTGCCACGGCGGCGCCTCGAAGTGGCTCGACATCCACAACAACCTCGGCGGGCCGAAGGTCAAGACCGAGGACGAGCCGCCGGCGCATAAGAAGAAGCGCCTTGAGGACGCCCGGAAGGCCGGCATGATCCACTCCGCGATGCTGTTCGACATCGCTGAGAACTGCAACGGCTGCCACACCATGGCGAACGTCAATGCGTCGACCGCCGACAAGATGATCGCCGCGGGTCACCCGATCAACGGCGACTACGAGTTCGTGACCTACAGCCAGGGCGAAGTGCGTCACCGCTTCTACCCGCCGAAGGTGAACGAGAACCAGGAAATGACCAAGGCGGAGCTCGCCGAGGCGTTCCTGACCGGCCATGCGGTCGGCCTCGTCTATGCTTCGAAGGCGCTGAAGGAAACCGGCAACGCCAAGTACAAGGCGGCCATGGAGAAGCGCGTCGCGGACGCGACGAAGGCGCTCAATGCGGTCAAGGGCAGCGTCCCGGCCGCGGGCGCGCTGCTGTCGAGCCCGACCGAGGCGAACGGCCGCAAGTTCGTGGCCGCCATCGACGGCAAGGACATGTCCGGCGCCGTCGGCGGCATGATCCCGTCCGCGCGCAAGTAAGGGGGCTTGCGCAAGCTTGCAGGCGACCTCGACCGTCCGGATCGCAGACGTTCCTCGCTTGAGGGCTGCAGATCCAGACGGCGGCCCCTGCAAGCGGTCGGTCGAGCCGGCCTGATGGCGGCGTGAATGGGCGGCGCGCCGCGGCCGGCTCCAGGCATATGAGTAAATTGGTCGATTGACCGACATCGGGCGGATCAGGCCGTAAAATAGCCGATCCGCCCTTTCGACCGAACGGCCGGGCAAGCGGCTCGGCAAATCGGTCTGACGCAGTAGCGGGCGCGGCAGGGCGCCGGCGGACAGGGGGATCGGGCTGTGGCGATCGCGACCAGGTTAGCACGGCCGCAAAGATGGGATCGGCCATTCGATCCCGATATGACCAAGGCCCAGTTCGAGCGGCTGAAGCAGGACCCGGTTATCGCCGCGATCGACGCCGGCGCGTTTCCGAAGACCATTCCGCTCGACGGCATTCTCGCGAACGACGTTCGCATCCTGAATTTCAAGGCGGGCGAAATCGTCGTCCGCGAAGGCGACTACGGCAATTCGGCCTTCCTCCTGCTGTCCGGCAAGGCCCAGGTCGTCATCAATCCGCCGCTCACCGCGCAGCAGATCGGCCGACAGCCGAGCCTGCCCGCGAGCTTCGGGCGCGCGGTCGCGCAGCTTTTCCGACAGTCGAAGACGCCCGAGACGCGCGACGTGTCGCGGTACGGCGCGCTTGCCCTTTCGGGCGGCGACCGGCAAGCGGTCTTCCTGCAGGATTTTCCCGCGATCCTGAAGGGTCGCGACACGGCGGAGATCGGCGCCGGCAGCCTGTTCGGCGAACTCGCGGCGCTCGGCCGCACGCCGCGCGCCGCCACCGTGATCTGCTCCGAAGACGCCGAGATGCTGGAAATCCGCTGGCAGGGTCTTCGCGAACTGCGCCGGTTCGACGCCGGCTGGCGACGCCAGATCGACGAGAACTACCGCAACAATGCGCTGCAGGCGCATCTGCAGGATACGCCGCTGTTCGAGGGGTTGGACGCCGCGGCCCTCCAGAAAATCGCGGACGCGACATTGTTCGAGACCTACGGCTCCTTCGACTGGAGCGCGTCCTTCCAGCGGGCGGGCTCCAGCGAAGCGCTCCGTCAGGAACCGGTCATCGCGCGCGAGGGCGAATATCCGGACGGGCTGCTGCTGATCCGCGCCGGGTTCGGCCGGGTGTCGGTCCGCCAGGGCGCCGCGGAGCGCACGCTCACCTACCTCTCCGCCGGCGATGTCTTCGGACTATCCGAGCTCTATCAGAGCTGGAAAGGCAAGGATACGCCTGTCGAGACGACGCTGCGCGCGGTCGGCTATGTCGACGCGCTCCGCGTGCCGACGCGCGTGCTGGAAGAGCACGTCTTCCCGAAGCTCGCCGGCGCGCCGCAGAGCTATCTCGCTTTCGCCGCCCGGCCGCTCGCCGAGGACTCCATGCAGGAGTGGGTGATCGAGGAGCGCTTCGTCAACGGTACGATGGCCATGCTCATCGACCTCGACAAATGCGTGCGCTGCGACGATTGCGTCCGGGCCTGCGCCTCCACCCACGGCGGCAATCCGCGTTTCGTCAGGCACGGCAAGATTCACGATCACTGGATGGTCGCGAACGCCTGCATGCACTGCGCCGACCCGGTCTGCATGATCGGCTGTCCCACCGGCGCCATTCATCGCTCGGTCGACAGCGGCACCGTCGTCATCAACGACGACACCTGCATCGGCTGCGGCACCTGCGCCAACTCCTGCCCCTATGAGAACATCCGCCTGGTCGAAATCCATGATCTCGCCGGCCGGCCCGTGCAGGACGAGGCGACCGGGACGCCGATCCGCAAGGCGACGAAATGCGACCTGTGCGCCGGAATCACGGGCGGACCCGCCTGCGCGCGGGCTTGTCCGCATGGCGCGCTCACCCGCGTGAATTTCTAAAAGGGAGCGCTGACGACATGCGTGGAGCCCGTTCGACCGCGCCCTTCGGCTATGTGCTCGCCGCGATCGGCGCGTGCGCGGTCGGCGGCCTGGCCTGGTACGCCAAGACCGAGCGGCTGGCGCTCGCCGACGCCGCTTTCGTCACCGGCTGGACGCTGCTTGGCGCGATGGTGCTGCTGGGCCTGTTCAACATCCGCAAGCGCCTGTCCGCGCTGCCGCTCGGGCGCGCCGCCTATTGGCTCACCCTTCATGTCGTGACCGGGTTCTTCGCGATCGGCATGTTCGTGGTCCACACCGGCGGCGTGTGGGCGACCGGCCTCTACGAACAAATCCTCGCCGGCCTATTCTGGGCGACCGCGCTCTCGGGCGTGCTTGGCTGGCTCTATCAGCAGGCGATGCCGAAGCGGCTCGCGCATATCGACTACGAAGTCATTTATGAGCGCGTGCCGCGGGAAATCGCCGACCTGCGCGACGCCGCCGAACAGGCGGCGCTCGACGGCGTTTCGGAAAGCGGCGAGCCGACGCTCGGCCGTTTCTATTCCGAAACCATGGCCTGGTTCTTTCAGCGCCCGCGCTTCGCCTGGAGCCATCTGCTCGGTTCCGGCGCCGCGGAGCAATGGGTGTCGAGCCGCATCGCCACGATGCGCCGCTTGGTCGGCCCCCAGGAAACGGAGCCGCTGGAGCGGCTCGAAGCGGCGGCGCGGCGCAAATGCTCCGTCGACGCCCATTACGCCCTTCAACGGTCGCTCAAGCTTTGGGTGGCGGTCCACGTGGTGCTGACTTCGGCGACGCTGTCGCTTGCGGTCTGGCACCTCATCCTGGTGCATGTGTACGCGCGATGACTGACACGAGAAACCGCTTCGACCACGACCGCTCGACCTACGAGCGTCCGAACTTCCCCTATCGCTGCGGCCGGGAGGCGGCATTCGGTCGCCCCTGCCCGCGCGGCCCGACCGCTGGCGGCGCCTGCCAGGGCGTGGCGGACTGCCAGCCCTTCCGGACGCGGAAGGTCGTCACCGACGCCGAATCCGGCGAGGAACGCGAAATCCTTCGCTGGGAATGCCGGCGCCCATCCTGGGCCGGCGGCCCCTGCGCCGAAGGCCCGCGGCCCGACGGATCGTGCTCCTGCGTCCAGCCGCCTTGCGCGCCGATCCCGTCGCTCCGCCGGAAGCGCGGGCGTTGGGCCGTGCTCGCCATGGCGGCGGTGGTCGCGTTCGCGATTGCGCTGGTCGGCCTCGGCGGCACGGCCGGCATTCCAAGCTCGGTCGATCCGGGCGGGCTTTCCGGCAAGCATATGCAGTTCACCGGACAGCAGGGATGCGTCTCCTGCCATGTGGGTCACTCGGCGACACTGACCAACTGGGCGAGCGCGCTGTTCGAGCGCAAATCTATTTCGGACGCCTGCGTCTCCTGCCATAGCTTCGGCGCGGCGGAGATGGCGGCGGCCCGCGATGGCGAAGCCAAGTCCGAAGCGACGGAAGCGTCCGCCGCGCCGAGCCCGCTCGTCTTCGCGGCGCACAACACCACCTTCCCGGAGCGGCAAGACGCGCCGACCGCCGCCTGTGTCGGCTGCCATACCGAGCATCGCGGCGAGGAAGCTTCGATCACGCCCGTCGTCGACGGGCAATGTCAGACCTGCCACACGCAGCGGTTCGAGAGCTTCTCGACGTCCCATCCGGCGTTCGGGTCGAACTTCCCGCACGAGCGGCCGCGGACGATCAAGTTCAGCCACGTCAAGCATTTCAATCAGCACTTCACCGACGCCCGCTACAGCGACAAGGCGCCGGCCGAAGGCTGCGTGTCCTGCCATTCGGACCAGGCGGATGGCCGATTGCTGCCCGGCAGCTTCGAGGCAGGCTGCGCCGCCTGCCATCAGGAAGCCATCACCGGACAGGGCTTTGCGGTCTTTGGCCTGCCCGAACTCAATGACCCGGAGCTTACCGCCGAATCCGCCAAGGCCTGCGGCTTCGCCGAGCCGCAGCTCGAACCGGCGCGCGGTTTGATCGAGGCGCTCAAAGAGACGATGCCGGCGATGGACCAGTTGAACGACGCCATGGCCTCCGATGACAAGGAGGCGATGACGGCGGCGATGGAAACCCTGATGGCGGCCAAGGAGCGGTTGGCGGAAACGGAGACCGAGCTCAACGAGGCGATCGACATGAGCTACGCCGTATCCGTCGAGTATCTGACGCCGACGACGGGATACCTGCTCGACGTGCCGACCGACGATCTGGACGGTTACAGCGACGCCTCCGCGACCTTGCTCGGGGAAATGACGACGGACGGCGTGGCACCCCTCGCCGCGGCGATCGAGGAGCGCGGCGGCGATCCGGCGAAACTGCTGGCTGGCCTCTCCCCCGACATGGTCGCCAAGGTCGCCTGCGCGTGGGCCGCAAACGCCGAGTACTATCCGGTCGGCGACCAGACCAGCGGCTGGATCGCGCGCGAATACTCGGTCGCATATGTGCCGACCGGCCACGCCGACCCCGTGGTCAAAGACTGGGTGGCCTTCGCCCTCGCCGCGCGCGCGTCCGACCAGGAGACGGCCGAGGAGTTCTATACATCGATGCTCGACGAGTCGGAGGGCCCCGGCCGTTGCATCAAGTGCCACGTGACGCCGGACGCGGACGCGCCGGCCGATACGCCGATGGTTTGGCGTATCCCACGGTCCGACATCCGCCCGTTCACGCAGTTCGACCACGAACCGCACCTGAACGTGCTGGATCAAGGCAAGGGCTGCGCCACCTGTCATCGCGCGCTGAAGACCGGTGAGACGCTCGCGGACGATGCGAAGCGGCCGGGCGCGCATCCGAATGAGTACAAGCCGATCGAGGCCGCCGTCTGCGCCGAGTGTCACCACAAGGGCGGCGTCACGGAGACCTGCGGCCTCTGCCACAACTATCACACCAACCCGACCATCCGGCCGCAGACCGCCGCCATGCGCACCGCGGAGGCCGATGCGTCGGCCGCCGCTACGAAATAGGAGGGAGCGATAAATGGACCAGATCGCAAGCTATGTGGCGATCGGCGCCGCGGGGCTTTTGGGCCTCTACATCCTGACCCTGCTATTCGGCAGCCTGCGTCAGCAGGCGCACCTCGGCCGGCACTACGAGGAGCAGAGCGCGCTCTTCCGCGCGCGGGCCGAAAGCCTGCAGAAGGTCCGGGCGGAGCAGATCGAGAAGACCAAGAACACCTGGGCGGGGCTTCGCAAGTTCGAGGTCGCGAAAAAGGTGCCGGAAATCGACGGCTGCCACTCGATCTACCTGAAGCCGCATGACGGCCGGCCCTTGCCGCCGTTCGAGCCGGGCCAGTTCCTGACCTTCACGTTCAAGGTGCCGGATCAGGCGAACGACGTCATCCGCTGTTATTCGCTCTCGGACGCCCCGGGCCGCGACTACTACCGCATCACGGTAAAGAAGGTGCCGCCGCCCCGCGACAAGCCCGAAATCCCGCCGGGCGTTTCGTCGACCTACGTCAACGAAATCCTTCAGGAAGGCGACATCATCGACGTCCGGGCGCCGAACGGCGGCTTCTACCTGAAGCGTGAGCAGCGCCGGCCCGTCGTACTGATCGGCGGCGGCGTCGGCATCACGCCGGTGCTCAGCATGCTCAACTACATCGTCGAGCACGAGCCGGACCGCGAAACCTGGTTCTTCCTGGGCGTGCCGACCAAGTCGCAGCACATCATGAAGGATCACCTGAAGCGGATCGCTGAAGAGAATCCGAACGTCCACATGCATGTCTGCTACAGCGACCCGATCGATGGCGACTTTCTGGGCGAGGACTACGATCACCACGCCCGCGTCTCGGTCGAACTCTTCAAGCAGCTTCTGCCGTCGAACAATTACGAGTTCTATTTCTGCGGCCCGCCGCCGATGATGAACGCGCTCGACGCCGACCTGAAAGCTTGGGGCGTGCCGGAAGCGGACATCCACTACGAGGCGTTCGGCCCGGCGTCGGTCAAGAAGCCCGCGCCGCCGCCGGCCGCCGCCGGCGAAGCCGCCGCCGAATCGATCTCCGTCACCTTCGCCAAGGCCGGCAAGACGCTGGAGTGGACGCCGGCCGCCGGCACGATCCTCGACCTTGCGGAGGCGAACGGCGTCAACATCGCGTCCGGCTGCCGCGCCGGCAGCTGCGGCACCTGCCTGACCGCCGTTCTGGAAGGCGAGGTCACCTATGCCACGCCGCCGGACGCGACGATCGAGAACGGCTCCTGCCTCGCCTGCGTCGGGGCCCCGAAGGGCGCGCTGAAGATCGACGCCTGACGCGCGATCTACGGTCAAGCATGACGGGGCGGTCCGGGATGGGCCGCCCCATTTGCGTTCCCGCGCTTGACGCGGATCAAGGCGGGGCGGCCGCAAGCAAGTAGGCTTCCTCGGGTCACAATCGGAGATGCCCCGTATGCAGGCGCTGCGCCGCCGGCTTGGCCTCGGCCTCATGGTGTTCTACGGCGTCGGCGTCATGGTGGGCGCCGGCATCTACGTGCTGGTCGGCGAGACGGCGGGCGTGGCCGGCCCGCTCACGCCGCTCGCATTTATCGTCGCTGGCGTGGCGGCGGGCGCCGTGCTGCTGCTCGCGCTTGCCGTCTACGCCGCGTGGCCCTGGCTGGCAGGCGCGCTGGCGCCCCGGCTGGCTCCCGCCCTCGGTCTCGATGCGCTGGCCGTGTCGTCCGGCAGGCCCGGTCCGCACGGTCTGCGGCTCGTCCGCGTCCACGCCCGTCGCGGCGGCATCGACGATACGGCGGAAGACGTGCAGGTGCGCTTCCACGCCGCAGG
>DAINCG010000098.1:0-1045 GCA_036732525.1 Pseudomonadota bacterium
CCTCCTGCCGCGCTGGCGCGGCGCCGCGCCGATCCAGCGGGCGATCATGGCGGGCGACGCGAAGACCGGCGTCACGACCATGAAGATGGACGCGGGCCTGGACACAGGCCCCATGCTGCTTGTCGAGGAAACCCCGATCCGGCCGGATACGACGGGCGGAATGCTGCACGACGCGCTCGCCGGCATCGGCGCCCGCCTGATCGGGCCGACGCTGGCCGGCCTGGCCGACGGGACCCTGACGCCGACGCCCCAGCCGGACGACGGCGTCACCTACGCGCACAAGCTGGAGAAGGCGGACGGCGCGGTCGACTGGAAACGGCCCGCAGTCGAACTCGAGCGTCAGATCCGGGCATTGGCCCCCCTGCCCCGCGCCTGGACGCGGTTGGGCGATATCGAAATCAAACTCGGCGGCGCGACCGTTGAAGCAGGCAGGTCGGGCGCCGCACCTGGCGACATCCTGGACGACGCGCTTCTGGTGCAGACCGGCGAGGGCGCGCTCCGGCTGACCGCCCTTCAGCGGCCCGGCAAGGCGATGCTGCCGGCGGGCGACTTTCTGCGCGGCTTCCAGGCGCCCAAGGGCGCCCGTTTCGACTCAGCCGCCTGATCCCGCGACGATGCCCCGTTACCGCGTTCGGATCGAATATGACGGCGGTCATTTCGTCGGCTGGCAACGCCAGACCAACGGCTTATCCGTCCAGGAAGCGCTCGAAACGGCGCTGGAGCGCCTCACCGGCGAGACCCCGCGCGTCTTCGGCGCCGGGCGGACGGACGCCGGCGTCCACGCCGCCGGGCAGGTCGCGCATTTCGACCTGGCGCGCGACTGGCCAGTCAAGGCGCTCCGCGACGGCGCGAACTTCCACCTGAAGCCGCTCCCCGTCGCGATCCTGGCCGCCGAACCGGCGCCTGACGACTTCGACGCCCGCTTCTCGGCGATCCGCCGGCGCTACCGCTACCGCATCCTCAACCGCCGGAGCCCGCCGGTCCTGGAGCGCGGCCATGTCTGGTTCTTCGCGAAGCCGCTGGACGCCCTGGCCATGCAGGCCGC
>DAINCG010000098.1:1124-12917 GCA_036732525.1 Pseudomonadota bacterium
CAGGCGAAGTCGCCGGTGAACACGCTCGACCGGCTGACGGTGACGCGTTTGGGCGAGGAAGTCCGCGTCGAGGCGGAAGCGCGCTCCTTCCTGCACAACCAGGTGCGCATCACCGTCGGCACGCTCGCCCGGGTCGGCGAAGGCGCCTGGACGCCGGACGACGTGACGCGGGCGCTCCGGGCGGTCGACCGGAAGGCCGCCGGCCCGACGGCGCCGCCCGAAGGGCTCTGCCTGATGGAGGTCGGCTATTCGGACGCGGGCTCGGACGAAGCCTGAAGGTCGAGCGCTTCGATCGCCTCCGCCGCGGCGTCGGCGCCGGCGTCGATGCGCCGCCAGTCGATCTCGCCGAGGTCATAGGCCTCCTGGGCCTCGGCGACGGCGGACGTCGCGTCGGAGGCGTCGCTCGCGCGTTCCGCGATCCGCGTCTGCCGCGTTTCGAGGTCGAGGTCGAACCAGATGCCGTCGAACGTGACGTTCATGCGCCGCGCGAGGTCCGCGATCGCCCGCCGCTCCTGCGGCCGTGCGAAGACGGCGTCGACGATAACCGGAAAGCCTTGCATCAGGATGGACTGCGCCCGCTCCAGCAGGCCGGCGTAGACCGCCACGCTCTCTTCTTCCGTGTAGGCGGAAGACGGCAGCCGATCTGCGAAATCGATGCGCGCGCGGCGCTTGCGCAAAACGTCGGAGCGGAGATGAACGGCGCCGACCGCCGGCGCCATAAGCGGCGCCAGCGCGCGCGCGACCGTCGATTTCCCGGCGCCGGACAGGCCGCCGATCGCGACGACCCTTGGCTTCGGCTGTTGCAGCGCCGCGGAGGCCGTCTCCACATAGTGCGCGGCTTCGGATCTCAGGCGTTGCGCCGCGTCCGCGTCCGCGAGCGCCGCGGCATTGAGCGCGACCTTGGCGCGGACCGCTGCGCGCATGGCGACGAACAGCGGCGCGAGGGCCAGGCCGGAATAATCGTCCCGCGCCGCGAGATACATGCTCCACGCCCGCGCCGCGAGTTCGTCCGCCCCGCGCGCCCAGAGGTCCATGACCAGGAAGGCGGCGTCGTGCAGGACGTCCACCGTCGCCATCGCCTCGTCGAACTCCAGCGCGTCGAAGATGACGGGGCGGCCGTCGATCAAGGCGACATTGCCGAGGTGGAGGTCGCCATGCAGGCGCTTCACATGGCCCTCTGCGCCGCGGGCGTCGACTTCGGACATCGCCTGGATCAGCCCGACCTGCATCTGCTGGTGCAGCAGCACGACGCGGCGCGGACCCAGTATTTCGGTCGCGTGGGCGATGTCGCGCATGGTCCGGCCGGCGACGTTCGCCAGGCGCTGCGCGGCCGCGGCCTGGTAACGCGGCGGGGTCGCGTCGTGGAACCGCGCGATCTCGACCGCCAGGCGGTCGATCAGCGGACCGTCGAGTTTGCCGGCGGGGAGCCGGTCGAAGGTCGCGGTTTCATCGAAGCGCCGCATCGCGACAAGATGCTCGACCACCGCCGGATCAGCGTCGAGCGACTGGGTGATCTGCTTCAGGCGAAAGCCATCGTCCACCGCAACGATCGGCAGAAGACCGAGATAGAGATCCGGCGCCGTGCGCCGGTTCAGCTCCAGTTCCGCCAATGCCGCGGCGTTCCGCTTTTCGAGGCCGCCATAGTCCATATAGCTGTAACAAATCGCCCGCCGCATCTTATAGGCGTTGCGGCGGGCAAGGAAAATGTGCGCCCCGGACGTCTGAATCTCCGCCGGCGCCGCCTCCGCGAGCACGCCCGGCGCTCGTAAGTAGGCCAACAGACCGCTCTGGTCTTGCGTAATCTCGCCGCCCGGCAACAACTCCCCCAACTTAGGTTTCGTCCCCCGCCAATCGGAAGTTCTTGTCGCCGACTTTGAATGCAGGCACAAGGGGCTATGATTTCCTTTCCGCCGCACGCTCGCTTTTCGGTCGCGCCGATGATGGACTGGACCGACCGACATTGTCGGCGGTTCCATCGCCTGCTGACGCGCCATGCGATGCTCTACACCGAAATGGCGACAACGGGCGCGATCCTGCACGGAGATCGCGAACGGTTGCTGGGCTTCGACCCCGCCGAACGCCCGGTCGCGCTTCAGCTTGGCGGATCGGAGCCGGCGGACCTCGCCGCCGCCGCGCGGGTCGGCGCGGAATTCGGCTATGACGAGATCAACCTGAATTGCGGCTGCCCGAGCGAGCGCGTGCAGAAGGGCGCGTTCGGCGCCTGCCTGATGCGCGAAGCCGACCTTGTCGCGCGCTGCGTCGCCGCCATGCGCGACGCCGTCGACCTGCCGGTGACGATCAAGTGCCGTCTCGGCGTCGACGACGACGACGAGGAGAGACGTCTGTTCGCATTCGTGGAGACGCTGGCCGCCGCGGGCGCCGACCATTTTGTCGTGCATGCCCGCAAGGCGTGGCTGAAAGGCCTGAGCCCGCGGGATAACCGCGATATTCCGCCATTGAACTATGCGCTCGTCGCAAAGCTGAAGCGCGCGCGTCCAGATCTGACCATCGAGCTGAACGGCGGCCTGACCGATCTGGACGACGCCGCGGCCGCGCTCGACCAGGGCCTGGACGGCGTTATGCTGGGGCGCGCCGCCTACCAGAACCCCTGGCTGCTGGCGGATGTGGACCGGCGGTTCTTCGGCGCGCCCGGCCCCGCGGCGACGCCGCACGACGTCATCGACGCCCTGCTGCCCTATGTCGAAGCGCGCCTCGCCGCCGGCGACCGACTGCAGGCCGTCGCCCGGCACATTCTCGGCCTATTCCAGGGCCGGCCGGGCGCGCGCGCCTTCCGCCGGCACATCAGCGAGAACGCGACGCGGCCCGGCGCCGGGCCGGAGGTGATCGAAGCGGCCGCCGCCATGGTCGCCCGCGAGGCGCGAGCCGCCGCCTGATGCTGCGGCGCCTCTACGACTGGACGCTCGCCCGCGCCGCGAGCCCGAAGGCGCCCGCCTGGCTGTTCGCCATCGCCTTCATCGAAAGCAGCGTCTTCCCGATCCCGCCGGACGTGCTGCTGCTGCCCATGTGCCTCGCCCGCCGCGCCAAGGCGTTCGCCTACGCGGCGATCTGCACCATCGGGTCCGTGTTGGGCGGGCTCGGCGGCTACGCCATCGGCGCTTTCGCGCTGCAGACGGTCGGCCAGCCCTTGATCGAAGCCTATGGCGGCGCCGGATCGTTGGCCGAACTTCGTCTGCTCTATGCCGAGCAGGGCCCGATGATCGTCGCCTTCGCGGCGTTCACGCCCTTTCCGTTCAAGGTAGTCACGATCGCCTCGGGCGCGCTCGGCATGGACCTTGGCGCCTTCGTCATCGCGAGCCTGCTCGCCCGCGGCGGCCGGTTCCTTCTGGAGGCCGGCCTGCTCTGGCGGTTCGGCCCGCCGATCCGCGCCTTCGTCGAGAAGCGGCTCGGGCTCGTCTCCCTGATAGCCTTCGTCGCCGTCGTCGCCTTCCTCGCGATCGCGAAGGGTCTGATCGGCTAAAGGTTCCGCGCCGAAAAGGTGTCGCAGGCGCCGACGCGGCCCTGCTCCAGGCCCTGACGGAACCAGCGCTGACGCTGGGCGCTCGTGCCGTGGGTGAAGCTTTCCGGCGTCACGTAACCTTGGCTCTGGCGCTGCAGACGGTCGTCGCCGATCGCTTCGGCCGCGTTCAACGCTTCCTCGATGTCGCCCGTCTCCAGGATGCCGCGCGCCCGGTCCGCGTGATTGGCCCAAACGCCCGCGAAGCAGTCCGCCTGCAATTCCATGCGCACCTGGAGCGCGTTGGCCTCCGCCTGGCTCGCGCCGCGCTTCGCCGCCTGCACCTTGTCCGATACGCCGATCAGGGTCTGCACATGATGACCGACCTCATGCGCGATCACATAGGCCTGGGCGAAATCCCCGGGGGCGCGGAAGCGCTGGCGGAGGTCGCGATAGAACGAGAGGTCGATGTAAACCTTCTGGTCGCCCGGACAGTAGAACGGCCCCATCGCCGCCTGCCCCAACCCGCAGGCGGAGCGGACCGCGCCGTCGAACAGCACCAGGCGCGGCTCCCGATATGCCGCGCCCTCGGCCTGGAAGATCGCTCTCCAGACGTCCTCGGTATCCGCGAGAACCACCGAGACGAACTCGGCGAGCTCGTCCTGCTCGGCGCGGCCGGTGTCGCGGACGCCGGTCGCCTGACCGGACGGGGCCGAGGCATAGGGCGCAGACGACCCGCCGCCCGAGAGGCCGTTCAGGATCGAGCCGAGATCGCCGCCGAACAGAAGCGAAATGCCGACGATGACGAGGATGCCGATCAGGCCGCCGCCTCCGGCCCTGCCGCCCGGCAGCCGCACGCCCCTGCGCCGGCCGCCGCCCGCGCGTCCCAACATGTCGCCGAGCCCGCCGAGTCCGCCGCCGCGCATGCCGCGACCGCCGCCCTGCCCGCGCAGGTCCTCGACGTTCTGGCTGCGCCTGCCGCCCCGCCAACGCATGGTCCACTCTCCCGCAGGCCGATCTTTCGCCGCATGACTAGCCGCGGCGCCCGCGTCCGGCAAGCTCGCCTATCGCTGGCATGCAGGCTAACCTGTGACGCCTCGTTTCGGAGAAGAGCCAGCAAATGAACGACGACGATCTTTGCTTCACGCCCGCGACCGTCCTCGCCCCGATGATCCGCGCCAAGCAGCTTTCGCCGGTGGAGCTGATGACGGCCGTGCTCGGACGCATCGAACGATTGGAGCCGAAGCTGAACGCCTTCGCGACGCTGACCGCCGACACGGCCATCGCGGGCGCCAAGGCGGCAGAAGCGGCGCTGATGAAGGGCGAGGCCAAGGGCGCGCTCTTCGGCCTGCCGGTCTCGATCAAGGACCTGACAGTGACCGCAGGCGTCAAGACGCAGCGCGGCTCCTTCATCGAGGAAGGCAACGTGCCGGAGACCGACGCGCCCTTCGTCACGCGACTGAAGGCGGCGGGCGCCATTCCGCTCGGCAAGACGACGACGTCCGAATTCGGCTGGAAGGGGGTCAGCCAAAGCCCGCTCACCGGCATCACGCACAATCCCTGGGGCCACGGCATGAACGCCGGCGCCTCCTCCGCGGGCGCCGGCGCCGGGGCCGCGGCGGGCTATGGGCCGCTGCACCAGGGCTCCGACGGCGCGGGCTCGGTGCGCATGCCCTCCCACTTCTGCGGCGTCTACGGCCTGAAGCCGAGCTTCGGCCGCGTGCCGAACTGGCCGGTGCCCAGCAACGACCAAACCAGCCACATCGGCCCGATGACCCGGACGGTGGCGGATTCGGCCCTGATGATGGAAACGATCGCCGGCCCGCATCCCTGGGACCACTTCAGCCTGGAGACGCCGCCGCCGGCCTATGCGCGCCTGCTCGACAGCGCCTCGGTCAAAGGCCTCAAGGTCGCGTGGAGCCCCGACCTCGGCCATGCCCGCGTCGACAAGGACGTGCTGGAGCTGACCCGCGCCGGCGCCGACGCCTTCGCGGAGATGGGCGCGCATGTCGAGGAGGTCACGCCCGACTGGGGGCCGGAAGGGCCGGAACTGATTCGCTTTTTCTGGGCGGCGCACGAGCTGTCCCACCGCAAGCATCTGGCGAAGTGGGAAGCCAAGATGGACCCGGGCCTGGTCGCCTGCATCCGCGCGGCCGAAGACCATTCGGCCGAAGCCTATATCGAGATGCGGACGCGGAAATACGCCTACGTGAACGCCATCCACCGCTTCTTCGAGGAATACGACCTGCTGCTGACGCCCGCCGTCTCCGTCGCGGCCTTCCCCGCCGAGCTCCTGATGCCGGAGGACTGGCCGCAGCATGAGTGGGACTGGGTGCAGTGGGCGGAGTTCTCCTACCCCTTCAACATGAGCCACAATCCCGCCGCGTCGATCCCCTGCGGCTTTACGGAGAAGGGCCTGCCCGTCGGCCTCCAGATCGTCGGGCCGCGCATGGCTGATCTTGAGGTGCTGCAGGCTTCGGCGGCGTTCGAGGCGGCGCGCCCCTGGGCCGACCGGCGGCCAGAGCTTTAGCAGCCGCCGCGCTCGTCCTTCGGTCCCCAGCTGTCGCGCGGGTATCCGAACGCCTCGAAGTCGGCCGCAAAGGCGCCGTAGGCGATGTCCGCCAGCTCGGGCGTGTAGTCGGAGCCGCGGGTTCGTCCGCTGACGTTAACGCGCCGGTCGATGTTCTCCAGGATCCAGTCGTGATCGAAACCGATTCGGCCGAAGATCGCCTGCGCCCCGATCTCAAGCTCCGTCTCGACCTTAAAAAGGCGCTCGAACCGGAAGTGGCCGTGCTGAATGATACGGGTCTGCATCTCCCAGTGCCGGTTACGACGCCCGGATGGCGTGGCCGCGACATGTCGCACGAACGTATCGAACGGGACGAGGTCCCCGGCCGTGCCGCCCGCGAGGTCGTTTTTGCGGGCGAAGCGGCGCACGGCCGGCAAGGCGAAACGGCGGATCGTGGCACTGTACCCGGCTTCGCCGAGCCCAAGGCTCGCATGACGGCCGTCAAAGAACTTGTCCTGCCAGACGGATTGAAGCCGGTCATATGGGTTACGGACGAAAGCGAAGGTCGAATAGGCGTTCGGATTGAGCAGCAGGCTGACGCATTGGCGCGCAGACGCCCTGGGAAAGCCCCTGACCGGACCTTTCGCCAGGTTTGCATTCGAACAGTGGGCTGCGCTTCCGGCGCCGATAAAACGACGCAGAAACTGCGTCATGACCTTTGGGCACAGCATGATGACCGTCTTGGACGGTTCGTGGACGAAAGCCTGGACCGGATCAAAGTGCAGATTGAACATTGCAGCGATCGCTTTCGCTGTCGCGGCGACGGTCGGCGTCAAATTAATAGCCGATAAGCCGAAGCGATCCTATATTCCCTAGCGATTGCAGTATTGCCGGCCGGCTTCGGCGGCTGAATGACGGAGCGTGACAGGATGCTTGAACAGGCGAAGCCCCGGGCCCGCAAGCGATCCGGCAAGGTGGCCCTTGTCGCCATGGGTATGGGCGTTTCGGCGCTCGCGCTGACCGGCTGCGAGGAGAAGGTGGACGCCTTCCAATTCGCCAGTGTCGACAGCTGCGTCACCTCCGGCGAATTCAGCGAAGCGGAATGCACGACCCGGTTCGCCCGCGCGCAGGAGGAACACGCCCGCGCCGCGCCCCGCTACCAGAGCCGCGAGGACTGCGAGGCCGAGCACGGCGCCGCTGCCTGCGAGCCGCAGCCGGGCCAGGCGACGCAGCAGGCGTCGACCGGCGGCGGCCTGTGGATGCCGCTGATGATCGGCTGGATGATGGGCCGCGCGCTCGGCGGCCCCGTCGCGACGCAGCCCCTCTACCGCAGCCCAAACCAGGGGACGGTCCGCACGGCGTCCGGCGCCACGGTCGACGCCAAGTCGGGTCCGGTCTCGGTCGCGAAGTCCGCGGCGGCGCGCCCGCCCGCCGGCACGGTGATGTCGCGCGGCGGCTTCGGTCGGACCGGAAGCTCGACCGGCACGCGCAGCTTCGGCGGCTAGCCCGCTTGCGCCGGATCCCGACGGCCGAGCGACCCGACTGGCGCGAGGTCGCCAAGGAACTGGGCTTCGGCTTCCACACCCCCCAGGGCGAGGCCTATTGGCGCGAAGACGCCTATTACAGCTTCACGCTGCGCGAGATCGAAGACGACCTCGAAACACCGGCGGAAGAGCTTGAGGAGATGTGCTTCGCCATCGTCGACCGCGCCTGTCGGGACGGCGAGGTGCTGGAGCGGCTGAAGGTGCCGCGCCAGTATTGGGATTACATCGAACAGAGCTGGCGCGGGCAGGCGAAGAACCTCTACGGCCGGATGGATTTCAGCTATCGCGGCGACGGTCCGGCGAAGCTCCTCGAATACAACGCCGACACGCCGACCGCGCTCTACGAAGCGGCCGTCTTCCAGTGGCGCTGGCTCGAGGACCTGCAAGCGGCCGGCCGACTGCCGGCGGACGCGGACCAGTTCAATTCCCTCCATGAGACGCTGATCGAGGCGTTCGGCGCTTTCGGTATCGAGGGCCTCCTACACCTCGCCTGCGAGGCGGACTCCGACGAGGATCTCGGCACCATCGAATACCTCGCCGATTGCGCGAACCAGGCGGGCGTCAAGACCCACCTGCTGCCGCTCGGCGCGATCGGCCTGACCGACCTCGGGCATTTCGCCGACGACCAGGGCCGACCGATCGAGAACCTGTTCAAGCTCTATCCCTGGGAGTGGATGTTCCAGGATGAGTTTGCGGCCCATCTGCAGCGCTCGCAGATGAAGGTGATCGAGCCGCCCTGGAAGGCGATCCTTTCGAACAAGGGCCTGATGCCGCTGCTGTGGGAATTGGCCCCCGGCCACCCGAACCTGCTGCCGGCCTTCTTCGCCGACGCCGTCGACGCGGATGCGCTGGGCGAAAGCTATGTCCGAAAGCCCCTGTTCTCCCGGGAAGGGGCCAACATCGAAATCGTCGAAGGCGGTCGGCCCGCCGAAACAGCGGGCGGCCCCTACGGCGCGGAAGGCGCCATCGTCCAGACCCTGGCGCCCTTGCCGACGATGGACGGCATGCACCCCGTGCTCGGCGTCTGGCTCGTCGCCAGCCGGCCGTGCGGCATGGGCATACGCGAGGATGCGACCCGGATCACGACGGACGACTCCCGCTTCACGCCGCACGCGATCGTCGATTAGATCCGCCTATTCGGCCGCAATCGCGGGAACCATGACCGGCGCCGGCTGGGTTCCGGCTTCGATGCGCGCGATCTGCGCATCGATTTCGCCTGCGACGAAGCGCGAGAACGGCCCGAAGTGGATGTAGAGCGCCGACATCGTGATCACGATCTTGAGCGCGGCCGGATTGCGCAGCAGCGTCGCGAAGACCATTCCCCAGAACGGCGTTCGGGCCTCCGGCAGGCGGAATGTCATCGCGGCGGCCAGACGGAGGAAGCGCCTGAGGTCCTTGAGCGCGATACGCGGCGCACCGCCCGTTGGCCGGAAGCGCAGCATCGCGCCGGCGCGCCGGGCGCGGCCGAAATAGGCGCCCGGCTCGAATGCCGCGCGCACGACCGCCGCATAGTCCGCCAGCACCTCTTCCCGCGGCCGCAGCGTTTCGAAATTGAGACCAGCGGTGCACTGGTCGCCCGGCGGCAACTGCCCGTCCGGCGTGTCCAGCACCTGGTGAAGACGGCCTTCGATGGCGAGGCGACGGGATAGCTGGGTGTCCGGCAGGGCATAGAGCAGGCCAGTCATCGCGATCGGGATCGCCGCCGCTTCGATCAGTTCCGCCGTCGCGGCCGCGACGCTCCGCTTTTCGGAGTCGAAGCCGACGATGAACCCGGCCGTCACCGCGATGCCGTGGGCGTAGATGCGCTGGACGTTCTGGGCGATGTCCCGCTTGATGTTCTGCTTCTTGCGCGTCGCCGTCAGCACGTCGTCGTCGGGACTTTCGATGCCGATGAAGACGAGGAAAAAGCGCGCGTCCGCCAACATGCCGAGCAGGTCTTCGTCATCGGCAAGGTTGAGCGACGCTTCCGTCGAGAATTCGAACGGATAGCCGCGCTCCCGCTGCCACTCGATCAGGCGCGGCAGGAATTGCTTCACCGCCTTCTTGTTGCCGATCAGATTGTCATCGACGAAATCGACATGTCCGCGATATCCCAAGCTGTACAGTCGATCCAATTCGCCCAGGACCTGATCGAACCCCTTGGCGCGCGGGACGCGGCCGTAGAGTTCGATGATGTCGCAGAACTCGCACATGAACGGACAGCCGCGCGAGAACTGCACGCCGACATAGAGGTAGGCCTCCAGATCGAGCAGGTCGTAGCGCGGCGCCGGCGTCTTGGTGACGTCGATCTTGAACTTGGGGGCCCGATAGAGGCCCGACGTCGCGCCGGCCGCCCAGTCGGCGAGGAAAGCGTCGATCGCGCCTTCCGCCTCGCCGAGGACGGCGAAGTCGGCGTTCCGGTAGATTTCCGGCCGCGCCGTGGGATCCGGCCCGCCGACGACGGTCGGCACGCCGGCCGCCTTGCACCGATCGACGACCTTAACCGCATCGAACGACTGCGGCAGCATCGAGCCGACCATCGCGAGATCGGCCCATTCGAGGTCCGCGTCCTCCAGCGGGCGGACATTGCAATCGACCAGGCGCACCTCCCAGTCGTCCGGCAGCATCGCCGCGACCGTGATCAGGCCGAGCGGCGCCGACGGATACTTGGCGCCCAGCGTCTCGCAGGCGTCCCGATAGTTCCAGAACGATGCGCCATGGAAATAGGGGTGGATCAGCAGCGCCTTGGTGCGGCGACGGTCCATGATGTTCCGGTCCTTTGGGTTACGCTTTGCCAAGCCTCCCCCCAAGGACGACCCTACGCGACCACGGGTTCCAACGCCAATGCGGCTTCAGCCGCGCAGGCTGCCGCCCGTCGCCTTCTCAACCGCGGCGACGACCTTGGCGGAAATCTCTTCGATCTCCGCGTCCGTCAGCGTCGCGTCCTTGGGCTGCAGCGTGACGGCGATGGCGAGCGACTTCTTGCCGTCCGGCACGCCCTTGCCCTGATAGGCGTCGAACGCCTCCACCGACTGGATCAACTGGCGATCCGCGCCGCGCGCGGCCTGTACGGCCTTCTGCGCCGGCACGTCCGCGTCCACAAGGAAGGCGAAGTCGCGGGCGACCGGCAAGAGCGCATCGAGTTTCAGGAAAGGCTTGGTCTTGCCCGTATCCTTGCGCTTCGGCTCCGGCGCCGCGTCGAGAAACACCTCGAATGCGACCACGGGCGCTTCGATGTCGTAGGCGGCCGCGATGGCCGGGTGAATTTCGCCGAACCGGGCGAGCAGCGTGCGGTCGAGCCGGATTTCGGCCGACCGACCAGGGTGCTGCCAGGGCTCCGCCGCCGGCGCGACGGGCGCTTCGGTCGGCGCGCCGATCGCGGCAAGCACGGCAAGCACGTCCGCCTTCGCGTCGAAGGCGTCCACCGGCCGGGCCCCGCCGGTCCAGTGGCGGCCGACGGCGTCGCCCCAGCGCACGCCGGCGGCGACCCAGTCCTGACCCGTTTCGGAGGGATCGCGGTAGGCGGGACCGACCTCGAACAGCGCGCCGTCGCGCTGGGCGCGGGCGAAGTTGCGCCGGGCGGCATCCAGGAGGTTCGGCACGATCGACGGCCGCATGGCGTCGAGGTCGGCGCTGATCGGGTTGTCGAGCAACATCGCGGGGTCGCCCCCGCCGAAGCGGGCCGCGTCCTCGCGCTTCATGAAGGAGAAGGTCAGAGCCTCGACCATGCCGCGGGTCGCGAGCGTCCGACGCACCCGCACCCGGCGCGCCTGGGAAAGGCTGAGCGCCGGCGCCGGCTGGTTGCCGAGGTTCGGCAGCGGCGTCACCGGCACATGCTCGAAGCCGTGGATGCGCGCGACCTCTTCGACGAGGTCGGCCTCGCCGTCGATATCGGGGCGCCAGGAGGGGGGCGTCGTTTGGATCAGACCGTCCGCTTTCTCCGGCTTGAATCCCAGGGCGTCGAGGATGCGAACCTGCTCCGCCTCATCGACGGCGACGCCGGCGAGCGCCTCGACCCGGCCGGGGCGCAGCGAGACTGAGCGCCGCCATTCCGGCGTCTCGCCGGCGAAGACGACGTTGCTCGCCTCGCCGCCGCAGATCTCCAGGATCAGCGCGGTCGCCGCTTCGATGCCGGGCTTCAGGCTTTCGGGGTCGACGCCGCGCTCGAACCGGTAGCGGGCGTCCGAATGGATGCCGAGCCGGCGGCCGGTCGCGGCCGTGCGCAGCGGGTCGAACCAGGCCGATTCGAGGAAGACATCGGTCGTCTCCTCCGTGCAGCTCGAAGGCTCGCCGCCGATGATGCCGCC
>DAINCG010000099.1:0-12914 GCA_036732525.1 Pseudomonadota bacterium
CGGCTGGTTCCGCTCGGTGTCCAACATCCCGCGCGCCTTCGCGATCCAGTCGATTTCGCCGCGCGACGGTCCGGTCAGATGCTCCAACGCCGCGACCGCCGACCCGGCTCTTGGCTTCGCCATCGGCGCTGCTCCCTCGACGGCATGTTCGGCCTTCGCGACGGCCGCCGCAACCCGTCTGCGCGGGCGACGGCGACGGCATGCCGCACCGGTCGCCTTGACCTTCCAGCGGCTGGAAACCCCACATGAGGGGCGTCGGGCGTCCTGTCCGGTTTTCGGCGGGCGCCTGCGACGGGCAACCGAACGAAAGGCGAGACAATGCGAACGCGAATTCTATTGGTCATGGGCGCTGCGGCGGCGATCGGCTCCGCGGCTATTGGGGCCGCGGCCTCCGCGCACGGGCCGGATGACGGGCCCCGCGGCATGATGGGCGGCGGCATGATGAGCGGCGGCATGATGAGCGGCGGCATGATGGGCGGCGGCCACATGGGCGGCCATATGGGCGGCGGACACATGGGAATGGGCGGCCATGGCATGCGCATGTTCGAAATGCTCGACGCCGACGGCGACGGCAAGGTCGGCGCGGACGAAGCCAAGGCCCGCATGCTCGAAGAATTAAAGACCTACGATGCAAACGGCGACGGCGCGCTCTCCATCGATGAGTTCGAGAAGATGCACAGCGCCCATATCCGTCCGCAGATGGTCGATCGCTTCCAGTTCCTCGACGACGACGGCGACGGCAAGGTCACCGAGGCGGAAATGACGACGCCGATCGAACGCATGATCCGCGCAATGGACCGCGACGGCGACCACGCCTTCGGGATGGGGGACATGCAGGGCCACATGGGCGGCGGCCATATGGGCGGCGGCATGATGGACCGCGGCATGATGGACGGGGAACGCCAAATGGACGGCGACGGCCATCGCCCCGGGCGCATGATGCGCGGCCAGTAAGCGCTCGCGGAGCGGCCTTGACCTTCCCGCGGTTGGACCCCGCATGGCGGGCGTCCAATACACGGGAGGGTCAAGCGCTTCGGGACGTTCGGGTGGTCGGACGCGACCCTGTCCGCGGAATGACCGTGGAGCCCGGGGGCCAGGCGCATCTGGATTAAGGCCCCACGACTTTCGATTTCCCCTTGAGCCATTTGTCGGCGCGCCGCCGATGTCGACGGCGGCGGCGATGCGCCTCGCGTCGGTCTCGGACCGCTATAACCTCGGAGCGGCGCATAACAGGCTCTAAGCCTCATGGCGGGGCTCCGGCGGCGGGCCTATGCTCGGCCCGCCGCCGCCCGGAGTCCGTCCATGCTCGTCACCGCCATCGCGATCGCCCCGATCTTCGGGATCATCGTGCTGGGCTATCTGTTGCGGCGGGGCGGCATCCCGAGCTTCGAGTTCTGGAACCTGAACGACAAGCTCGTCTACTGGGTGCTGATGCCCGCCCTGCTGTTTCACAAGATGTCGCTGGCGCCATTCGACGTCGAACTGGTGCTCGACTACGCGGCCGTGATCCTGGGCGGGTTCTTCGTCGCCGTGGCTGTCGGTCTCGGCGGCGCCCGGCTTGCGGGCTATCCGGGGCCGGTCGCGAGCTCGATCCTGCAGGGCGCTGCGCGCCACAACACCTTCATCGCGCTCGCGGTCGCGGAGCGTCTCTACGGTGTCGAAGGCCTGGCATTCGCCGCTTTGGGCGCGGCCATGCTGATCCCGACGACCAATATCTCGGTCGTGACCTTGATGGTGGCGCTCGTCCGGCGGGGAGAAGACACGAATGTCCTCAGGGCGATCCTGCGCGATCTCGCCCGCAATCCGCTGCTGATCGCGGTCGCGCTCGGCGTCGCCTGGAACGTCGGGTTCGACGCGGCGCCAGCGCCCGTGCTGCATGACGTCGCGCGCATCCTCGGCGGCGCGGCGCTGCCGATCATGCTGATGTGCGTCGGCGCCAATCTGCGCGTCCGGGCGATGGCGGTCGCGGTCGGGCCGACGGCGCTGGCGTCGGTCGCCAAGCTCATCGCCTTCCCGCTGACGGTCGTGCTGCTCGCCCGCGCCATCGGCCTCGGAGAGACGGAGACGATGGTCGCCCTGCTCTTCGGCGCAGCGCCGACGGCCTCCTCGGCCTACACGCTCGCCCGCCAGCTTGGCGGCGACGCGCCCTTGATGGCGGCGATCGTCACCATGCAGACGGCGATCGCCTTCCTGACCCTGCCGGCGACCATCCATTTGGCCGACCGGCTGTTGTTCGGCGGCTGACCGATCGTGCAAGCTGCGCTTCGGGAGGGCGGCATGGACGAGTTCGACTTCGTGATCGTGGGCGCCGGCGCCGCCGGCTGCGTGCTGGCGAACCGGTTGAGCGTGGACGGCGCCGGTACCGTCTGCGTGCTGGAGGCGGGCGGGGCCGACCGGCATCCCTACATCACGATCCCGGCGGGCTTCGTGAAGACGCTCTATGGCGACCGCTTCGTCTGGCGCTTCGAGACGGAGGCCGGCGACGCGCTCGGCGGACGGTCGGTGGCGTTGCCGCAGGGCAAGGTCGTCGGCGGCTCCAGTTCGGTCAACGGCATGGTCTACAATCGCGGCCAGCGGGCGGACTTCGACGTCTGGGCGCAGATGGGCAATCGCGGCTGGGGCTTCGACGATCTGCTGCCCTACTTCAAGCGCTCGGAACGGCGGATCGGCCCCGGCCCCGGTTCAGTAGACGATGCGACGCGCGGCCGGACGGGCGAACTGCCAATCACCGACATCGACTGGTTCAACCCCGTCGCCGAAGCCTTCCTAGACGCGGCCGATGGCCTCGGCATACCGCGCGCCGCCGACTACAATTCCGGCTTCCAGTTCGGATCGGGCTATTTCCAGCGCTACATCCACAAGGGCCGACGGGTCAGCGCGGCGGCCGCCTTCCTGCGGCCGGCGCTCGACCGGCCGAACGTCGCGTTGAAAACGCGGGTCCAGGCGACGCAAGTCGTGCTGGACCAAGGCCGGGCGACCGGCGTCGCCTATCGGACGCCCGATGGCCAAGAGGCGACGATCACGGCGCGGCGCGAGGTGATCCTTTCGGCCGGCGCCGCCAATTCGCCGAAGCTTCTCCAAATCTCCGGGATCGGCCCCGCTGATCTGCTGCGGGAGATCGGCGCGCCCGTCCGCCATGCGCTCCAGGGTGTCGGCGAGAACCTGCGCGACCATTATTCCGTGCGCATGACGGCGCGCGCGAAGAACGTGAAGACGATCAACGAATACGCCCGCTGGCCCCGCCTGCCGCTCGAGGTCGCGAAATGGGCGCTCGGGCGGCCGAGCGTGCTGGCGCTCTGCCCGACGATCGCGTTCGTGCACGGCAAGTCGCGGCCCGACCTGGAGGACGCCGACCTCCGCATCCTGTTCACGCCGGGCAGCTACCAGGACGGCAAGGTCTACGTGCTGGACGAGTATCCGGGCATGACCTGCGGCGCTGCGCAGCCGCGGCCGGTCAGCACCGGGTTCGTACGCGCCCGCTCGACCGACCCGGCGGACGCGCCCCGCATCCAGCCGAACTACCTCGCGGCGGAGGAGGATCGGCGCATCACGCTGGCCGGCCTCCGACTCTCCCGCGCGCTCCTGAACGCGCCCGAACTCGCCCGATATTTCGAGGTCGAGACCCTGCCGGGGCCGGACTGCCGGACGGACGACGAACTGCTCGACTTCGCCCGCCGGCGCGGCAATACCGGCTACCACCTGGTCGGCACCTGCCGGATGGGGCCTGAAGGCGACGCGCAGAGTGTGGTGGACGACCGGCTGCGTGTGATCGGCCTGGACCGTCTTCGCGTCGTCGACGCCTCGATCATGCCGCTGCTGCCGTCCGCCAACACCTTCGCCGCGACCATCGCGATCGCGGAGAAGGGGGCGGACCTGATTCTCGGCCGCCCGGCGGCGGAGGCGGCCTGAGCTACATCAGGAAGACGCCCTTGCCGTCGGTCTGCTTGTCGAAGAGCGCATAGGCGTCCTCCGCCTGGTCGAGCTTCCAGCGGTGGGTGAAGAGCGCGTCGACGTCGACGCCGCGGTCGGCGACGAACGTCGCGCATTCCGCCTGGCCGACGGTCGAGAACGTCCAGGAGCCGATCAGCGTCACCTGGCGGCGCAGCAGGTCCGGGCTGACGTCGAGCGTGACGTCGCCGCCCTCGCCGACGAAGCAGGCCTTGCCCCAGGTGCGGACGGACTGCACCGCCTGCCGCCGAGCCTCGGATGACGAGGACGCGTCGAGCGTGGCGTGGGCGCCGAGGCCGTGGGTCACGTCCTTGATCGCGGCGACGACGTCGTTGGTCTCGGCCGGGTTGATCAGCACGTCCGCGCCGAAGTCCTTCGCCCGCTGCAGGCGCTCGTTCGAGATGTCGAGCGCGATCACCCGCGCGCCCATGGCGCTCGCGAGCTGGGTTGCGGACAGGCCGACCGGTCCCTGGCCGAAGACGGCGATGGTCTGGTCGCCCTTGAGCTCCAACCGGTGCAAGGCGCCCCAGGCGGTGCCCGTGCCGCAGGAGATGGCGGCGCCCGTCTCGAACGACAGCGCCTCCGGCAGGCGGACCAGCGTGCGGGCGGGGCATTTCATGTATGGCGCATGGGCGCCGTGGCCGGTCGCGCCGTAGACGACCGGCTGCTCCTCGGTGCAGAGCTGCATCCAGCCGGTCGAGCAGTGCGGACAGACGCCGCAGCCCTTGTAGTGGTGCACCATCACCCGGTCGCCGATCCGGGCCTGATTGGCCGGGACGCCTTCGCCGATCGCGACGACCACGCCGCAGGGCTCGTGGCCGCCGATCACGGGATCGCTGGAGCCCAGGCCCAGCGCCTTGGCGACCGCGCCCGGCGGCGGGCGGTAGAACTTCAGGTCGCTGCCGCACATGCCGGAGGCCTTGATCTCCAGCACCACCTCGCCCGGCCCCGGCGTCGGGTCCGGGAAGTCCTGGAACTCGATCTTGCGGTCGCCGACGAACACCACGCCCTTCATCGCAATTCTCCCCTCGCCATCCGGTGCGCATTCGCGCTTTGGGCGAATTACCGGACGCCGCCGGCTGGATGTCAAACCCGTCCGGGCGACCCGATCGCGCTTGACGAAGGCGGGGGTTTGCTGGGTCAATTGCGGGAATGCGGCTCGGCGCCGGCCCGAATCTTCGGCGGCGCCGAAACCAAGAAGCAGCCGCGCCAAAGGAGGGAACCCCATGAAATTCGGAAACCTGGCCCGGCTGGGGGCCGCCGCCGTCGCCGGCTGCGCCGTCGCATTCGCGAGCACGACGCCCGCGACCGCCGCGGAAAAGCTGATCTACGCCTCCTACATCTCGGAGGTGTACTCGGCGAGCAAGACCGACATCTGGATGATGGACGAGATCGAGAAGCGCAGTAATGGCGAGATCACGTTCGAAAAATATTGGAGCAGCTCGCTTCTGAAGGCGCCCGACCTGTTTCCGGGCCTCGCCAGCGGCGCCGCAGACATCGTGCTCGGCGCGCCGCACGCCTACAACGTCCGCGAATATCCGCTCGCCAATGTCGTGATGCCGTTCACCTCCACCAAGGGCGACGCCATGACGCTCGCCTGGCGGGACCTCTACAAGAACAACGCCCAGTTCCGGAAAGAGTACGAGAGCAAGGGCGGCAAGGTGCTCTATTCGCTCTCCTGGGCGGAGAACACGATCTGGTCGAAGCGCCCGCTGAACTCGGTGAAGGACTTCGACGGCCTGAAGGTCCGTGCGGTGCCGACCATCTCCGACGCGCTGCAGAAGCTCGGCGCGACGCCGGTGGCGCTCGCGTGGCCGGACGGGCTCGAAGGCATCCGGCGCGGCGTCGTCGACGCCATGTCGTCCGCGCCGTTCGATTCCGCCGTCCACGGCGGCATCCATGAGGTCGCGCAGCACGTGACCGACGCCGGCGGCACCGGCATCTTCGCCATGGCGACCATCGCGATCAGCCTCGACCGCTACAATCGCCTGAGCCCCGAGCACCAGCGGATCATCGACGAGGTCGCCTACGAGGCGCCGGAGCGCGGGCTGGAGTTCCTGGAAGCCTCGCTCGAGTCGGCGGTCGAGAAGCTCTGCGCGTTCGGCCAGAAGATCGAGATCGGCCGCTTCTCGGAAGAGGACCGCAAGATCGTGCAGGAGACCGCCGCCGCCAAGGTGCAGGAAGAGTGGCTCGCCCGCGTCAAGAACGAGACCGACGCCGACGGCCCGGCGATCCTGAAGGAATACCTGGACGCGGTGCACGAATACGAGAAGACCTCGACCTACAAGCCTGGCTTCGACCGCTACGTCAGCAGCTGCGGCAAAAGCTGACGCCTGGCTTTTCGACTCGCGACGGGCGCGGGCGGACCGCGCCCGTCGCCCATCGTTTCGCGACCGGAAGGTCCGCCCATGTTCTCGATCATCGACCGGCTTGAGCGCCTGTTGCTGCGGCTCGGCGTGGTCTCCGGCTTCGCGACGCTGGTCATCATGCTGATCGTCTGCGTCGACGTCGCCGGGCGCTTCCTCTTTAACGCGCCGCTGCATAGCGGGGTCGAGACGAGCGAACTGCTGCTCGTCTCGCTGGTCTTCCTCGGCCTCGCATCGGCGCAGCAGCAGCGGCAGAACTTCGCGATCGAGGTCGTCAGCCGCCACCTGCCGGCGCGCGCGCAGCGCGGGCTGGAGCTGCTCGGCTACGTCGTCTGCCTGGTCATCGTCGTCCTGCTGGCCTGGCCGTCGACCGTGCAGGCGATCTCCTCCTTCGAGCGAAACGAGATGGGCTTCGGCATCGTCGCCTTCCCGGTCTGGCCGGCGCGCATCCTGCTGGCGCTCGGGCTGTGGCTGCTCTCGCTCCAGTTCGCGTTCGACGTGCTGCGCCTGCTGGCTGGCCGACCGCGCGTATCGACGGAGCCGGAACACGAAAGCTTCGCCGAATGACCTTCGCCGATTTCGCGCCGGGGCTCGGCATTATCGCCCTCTTGCTGGTCCTGCTGCTCGCCCGGCTGCCGATCGCCTTCGCGCTCGCCGGCGCCGGCCTCGTCGGCCTGATGCTGGAGCGGCCGTGGCGGGCCGTGGAGTACCTGCTCTCCACCTTCGCCTACAGCACGACCGCCAACTACGCCTATATCGTCCTGCCGCTCTTCCTGTTCATGGGCCAGATGGCGTTCTCCGCCGGCCTCTCGCGCGTCGCGTTCGAGGCGGGTCAGCGCTGGCTGGGGCGCATTCCGGGCGGGCTCGCGGCGGCGACCGTGTTCGGCTGCGCGGTCTTCTCGACGATCTGCGGGTCGAGTGTGGCGACCGCCTCGACCATGGCGCGGGTGGCGCTGCCGGAGATGCTGCGCCAGGGCTACATGCCGCGCCTGGCGGCCGGCTGCGTCGCGGCGGGCGGCACGCTCGGCGTGCTGATCCCGCCGAGCGGCATTCTCGTCGTCTACTCGATCGTGACCGAGGTCTCGCTGGTCAAGCTGTTCATCGCCGCCTTCGTGCCGGGGGTGCTGACGGCCGTGATCTACATCCTGGGCATCTACGTCTGGGTGAAGCTGAAGCCGGAACTTTCGCCCCGCGTGACCGCCGAAGAGGCGCCTAGCATGCGGGAGCGCTTCGCTTCGCTCGGCCGGGCGTGGGAACTGGTCATCCTGTTCGCGGCCGTAATGGGCACGATCTATCTCGGCGTCGCGACGCCGACGGAAGCGGCCGCGATGGGCGCGTTCTTCGCGCTGCTCTCCGTGCTGCGCCGGCCGAACCGGAAGGCGAACGTCCTGGAAGGCTTGCGCGAGACGGGCGGGGCGACCTGCTCGATCTTCGCGCTGGTCATCGGCGCCGGGCTCTTCAGCCTCGGCCTCTCGACGACGCAGCTGCCGACCATGCTGGCGACGATGGCGTCCAGCCTGGAGCTGTCGCAGACCGCGATGATCATCATCATCCTGTTGCCCTACATGATCCTCGGCTGCTTCGTCGACGGGCTTTCGATGATCCTGATCACCATGCCGATCGTCTTCCCGATTGTGACCCAGATCGGCTTCGACGGCGTGCTGTTCGGCCTGCTCGTCACCAAGGCGGTGGAGATCGGCGCGATCACGCCGCCGGTCGGCCTGAACGCGTTCGTCGTCAAGAGCATGGCGCCGGACGTCGACCTTCGGGAGATTTTCTACGGCTGCGCGCCGTTCGTCTTTCTGGAGATTCTGATCGTCGCGCTCTTGATCGCCTTTCCGGACATCGCGCTCTTCGCCATCCGCGACTAGGCCTGAACTTTCAACGGGAGCCCGCCATGGACTTCGACCTCGCCCAGACCGACGCGTTGCTCTCGACGACGCGCGCCGTCCGCAAGCGGCTGGACTTCGACTGGCCGGTGCCGGACGCCGTCATCAAGGAATGCCTGGAACTCACATTGCAGGCGCCGACCGGCAGCAACCGCCAAGGCTGGCGCTGGGTCGTCGTGACCGATCCGGCGAAGCGGGCGGCTCTGGCGGACATCTACCGCAAGGGCGCCGGCTCCTACCTCACCGACTCCCAGAAGGCGGCGGAAGCGCGCGGCGCCGCCCAGGACAGCCGGGTCTATTCCTCGGCGCAGTATCTGGCGGACCGGCTGCAGGACGCGCCCGTCCACGTCATCCCCTGCATACGGATCGACCACCTTCCCGCCGACCCGCCGCGCCGCGTCTGGGCGGGGTTGATGGGCTCGATCATGCCGGCGGTTTGGAGCTTTCAACTGGCCCTGCGCGCGCGCGGCCTCGGCTCCTGCCTGACGACCCTGCACTTGCAGAACGAAGACGAGGCCGCACGCCTGCTCGGTCTGCCCGACACGGTCATGCAGGTCGGCCTGCTGCCGGTCGCCTACACCATCGGCACCGACTTCAAGCCGGCCAAGCGCCCGCCGCTCGACGAGGTCCTGCACTGGAACGCATGGGACCCCGCCAAGGGATGAGGCCTGCCGTCAGGCGTCCGGCATCTGGTAGCCCGGCGTCGACTTCGAAAGCGCGACCTCTTCCTCCGACATGTCCTCCGGCACGCCTTCGAACAGCGGCGAGGAGAGATAGCGCTCGCCCGTGTCCGGCAGCATGCAGAGGATGACGGAGCCGGGGGCGGCCTTCTCCGCGATCTGCATCGCGATGGCGAAGGTCGAGCCGCCGGAGACGCCGGTGAAAATCCCCTCGCTCTGCGCGAGCTTCCGGGACCAGGCGATGCCGTCCGCGCCGGCGACCGGGATCAGCTCGTCGTAGAGCTTGTCGTCGATCGCCTCCTGCAGGACGAGCGGCACGAAGTCCGGCGTCCAGCCCTGGATCGGATGCGGCTCGAAGTTCGGGTGGCTGACGGCGGGGGAGCCGTCGGCCTTCCGCTCCTGGGCGTGGCCGCTGCCGACGATCTGGGCGTTGGCCGGCTCGCTCAGAATGATCTTGGTGTCGGGGCGTTCCTTACGCAGCACGCGGCCGACGCCGGTGACGGTGCCGCCGGTGCCGTAGCCGGAGACGAAATAGTCAAGCTTCTTGCCGTCGAAATCCGCGAGGATTTCCTTGGCGGTCGTGTTCTGGTGGACCTTGGCGTTGTCCGGCGTCTCGAACTGGTGGGCGAGGTACCAGCCGTTCGCCTCGGCGAGTTCGACCGCCTTATTGTACATGCCGAAGCCCTTCTGGGCGCGCGGCGTCAGCACGACCTTGGCGCCGAGGAACCGCATCAGCTTGCGGCGCTCGATCGAAAAGCTGTCGGCCATGGTGACGACCAGCGGATAGCCTTTCGCCGCGCAGACCATGGCGAGGCCGATGCCGGTGTTGCCGCTGGTCGCCTCGACGACCGTCTGGCCGGGCTTCAGGTCGCCCTGGCGCTCGGCCTCCTCGATGATGCTGATCGCCAGCCGGTCCTTCACCGACGCGGCCGGATTGAAGAACTCGGCCTTGACGTAGAGCTCGACGCCCTTGGGCGCGAGCCGATTGATCCTCACGCACGGCGTGTCGCCGATGGTGTCCACGATCGAATCGTAAAGCCTGCCGCGGCCCTTGGTGCTTCTCGCCTCTGTGCTCGACATGTGCGCCTCCTCTGAACCTGTTGTCGGAACGTTAGACGGCGCTCGCGTCTTAGACAAACGGTCGCGCGACGCACGGCGCGAAAGATTGTTATAATAATCGTGACGAAACGAACGATCGGAACGGCGTGGCCGATTTCTGGAACGACATCGTCGGCGTCCTCAGCGAAAGTCCGACCCTGTTCGCCCGCGCCGGCGCCTTCCTCGCGCTGCTCGTCCTCGGCCTTGTCATTCACGCCTTTGCATTCCGCCTGATCCAACGCTACGCCGAAACCGGCGACGGCCGCCATGCCGCACGATATGTCGCCAGTTTGAAATGGCCGACCCGACTCCTGGCGATCGCGATCGCCGCGGGCCTCGCCATTCCGATCCTCGACCTCTCGTCCTCCGTCGCGGCCGCGGTGCAGCGCGCCGCCTATCTGATGACGGTCTTCTCGGTCGGCTGGACGTTCTTCCGCACGGTGCGGGCGCTTCGCGAGCGGGCCGAACGCCTCTACCCGATCGACATGGCGGAGAATCTGCGGAACCGAAAAATCCGGACGCAGGTCGGCATGTTGGCGCGCATCGCCCAGGTCGCGATCGTCGTCCTGTCCGGCGCGATCATGCTGATGTCCATCCCGGCGGTCCGGGAATTCGGCGTCAGCCTGCTCGCGTCCGCCGGCATCGCCGGCCTCGTCATGGGCATCGCCGCGCGGTCGGTTCTTTCCAACCTGATCGCGGGAGTCCAGGTCGCGCTCACCCAGCCGATCCGCATCGACGACGTCGTTATCGTCGAGAAGGAGTGGGGCTGGATCGAGGAGATCACGATGACCTATGTCGTCGTGCGCATCTGGGACAAGCGGCGGCTGATCGTGCCGCTCTCCCACTTCATCGAGCATCCGTTCGAAAACTGGACGCGGCAAACGGCGGACATCCTGGGCTCGGTCTTCCTGCATGTGGACTACCTGACGCCCGTCGAAGCCGTCAGGAAGAAGTTCGAGGCGGTGACGAAAGCATCGGACTATTGGGACGGGCGTGTCTGCGTGCTCCATGTGACCGAATCCAAGGAGCGGACGATGGAGATCCGCCTGCTGGCCAGCGCCGCCACCTCGCCGAAAGCCTGGGAACTGCGCTGCGAAATCCGCGAAGCGATGATCGCCTGGCTGCAGGATGAGCACCCGGATTGCCTGCCGCGCGCCCGCATCGAGCTCAGGCGCGGCGAAACCGAGCGCGCCACGGCCGCAGCCGCCGCGGAATAGCCGTCCGCGCGCGCCTGAATCAGAGGCCGACGACGGGCGCCTTGCCGGCCTGGACCGGCCGGCGGAGCGCCAGCGTCCGCCGCGCTTCGTCCGCCTTGCCCTGCTGGACCAGCGCATAGAGCAGCGTGTGTTCCAGGAGGTCGCGCTGCGCCCGGCTGCCGCCGATGCGGGCGTGGTCGGCCATGCCGCGGGTGAGACAGTCCGTCGCCCGCGCCCAATCCCGCCGGGCGATGGCGCGGTAGCCTTCCGCCAGGTCGCGCACCACGTCGGCGGCGGGGCCGGCGGGCGCGGCGACGATCGTCTCCAGCGCGTCCTCGGCGCCCGCCATGGCGTGGGCGAGCGCGGCATGCACGTCCGCGAATCCGACGCCGGGCTTCGGGAATTTCTCGCGGGCGTAGTCGCTGACCGCCCGCCAGCGTTCGTCCGGGACGTCGACGCCGGCGAGGGCGGCGCGGAACAGGATCGCGGCCGTGTCGGTCAACTGGTTGATCGGCAGCGCCTGCGTCGCGCTGCCGGGCGCGACGTTCCCGTCGACCAGCTCCCACATCCGATCGATGTCGCCGGCGCCCAGCAACCAGAGCGCCAGATGCCACGACGCGTGACCGTGCATCCGGCCGCGCCGGTCGTAGTCCGGCAGCCAGCCTTCCAGGAACGCTATCCCGGCCGCGGCGTCGCCCGCCTCGTAGTAGACGTGGGAGCGGACATGCGCGGCGTGGGCGTTTCGGCGGTTGCCGGCGAGCGAACGGTCAATCAGCCGGTCGGCGATGTCGATCCGCCCGGTCTCGCAGTTTGAGAAAGCGTGCTGGCTCTGGAACCACCAGTCGTCGTCCGGATAGTAGGGCGCCAGCGCCGTCGTATAGGCGAGCAGGTCCGCCTCCCGCCCCGGCGCGCCGGAGAAGCCGATCAGGCCGAACACGCTGGTGCAGGTCTGGACCGCGATGGCGTCGGTCGGGAAGGCGACCGCGTGGGCGCGGAGCGCGGGGTAGGCCTCGCCCGCCTTGCCGTCGATCAGCAGGCCGAGCGCGTGCATGCGCGAGGCGTCCATGTCGGCGAGCCGGCGTTCGGCCGCAAGCGTCCGGGCCTCCGCCATCGCCGCCCGGGCGTCGCCGGCGTCGCCCATGATGTGGCGCGCGCGGGCGAGGCCGACGCGGGCCTGCAGGAAATCCGGCGCCGCGTCGCAGAGCGCCTGAAACCGCTCCCGCATGTCCGGGCCGGCGGAGAGCAGGCTGTCCATCGCCGCATCGTAGGCGTCGCGTTCGGCGGGCGAATCCGTGTCGAGCGCATTGCCGTAGCGGTCCTTCAGCATCGCGAGGGTCTCCTGACATCCGGCGGTCGAGCGGAAATCTTGGGGTCCAAGGCGGCGGCGCGCAATCCAAGCCGACGTCCCGGATTGACGGGACCGGAACGGGCGCCGATGCTCGCCGCTCCCGCGCGCTTTTCCAGGACGCATGCATGACCAACCGCTGGGCCGTTCTGGCGCTGATGTTCGTCGTCGGCCTCAACATGCCGATGCAGTTCCAGGCGGTCGCGGCGCTGGCGCCCTTCCTGACCGCCGACATGGGCCTGGGATATGGCGAAATCGGCGTGCTGACCGGTCTGTTCATGGCGCCGGGCATTGTCCTGGCGGGACCGGCGGCGCTGGTCGCGGCCCGGCTCGGCGACCGCAAGACCGTGGCGGCGGGCGTGCTGCTGATGGCGGCGGCGGACGTGCTGTTC
>DAINCG010000100.1:0-1834 GCA_036732525.1 Pseudomonadota bacterium
CCAACAACGTCGACACCTGCGCGCGCGTCTGCCACGCGCCGACGGGCTACGGCCTGAAGACGGCGTTCGGCACCTCCGCCGGCACCCAGGACTTCAAGTCGGTCGAGGACGCCGACGCGATCATGGTGATCGGCGCCAACCCGACGGATGCGCACCCGGTCTTCGCGTCCCGCATGAAGAAGCGGCTGCGCCAGGGCGCACAATTGATCGTCGTCGATCCACGCCGGACGGACCTCGTCCGCTCGCCCCACATCCGGGCGGCGCGGCATCTGGCGCTTCGGCCCGGCGCGAACGTCGCGCTGATCAACGCGCTCGCCCACGTCGTCGTGACCGAAGGCCTCGTCGACGAGGCCTTCGTGGCCGCGCGCTGCGACGGCGACAGCTTCCAGGCTTGGCGCGACTTCGTCGCCGATCCCGCCAACAGCCCGGACGCGATGGAAGAGCACACCGGCGTCCCTGCCGCCGACGTCCGCGCCGCCGCGCGGATCTACGCCGAGGCGCCCAACGCCGCGATCTATTACGGCCTTGGCGTCACGGAGCACAGCCAGGGCTCGACCATGGTGATGGGCATGGCGAACCTCGCCATGGCGACCGGCAATCTCGGCCGCTCCGGCGTCGGCGTGAACCCGCTACGCGGCCAGAACAACGTGCAGGGCTCGTGCGACATGGGTTCTTTCCCGCACGAGTTCCCAGGCTATCGCCACGTCTCCGACGCGGCGACGCGCGAGGCCTACGAACAGCTCTGGGGCGTCGAACTTAGCGCCGAGCCGGGGCTGCGCATTCCGAACATGCTGGACGCCGCCGTCGCCGGGCGTTTCAAGGCGCTCTACGTCCAGGGCGAGGACATCGCCCAGTCGGACCCGAACACGCATCATGTCGTCGACGGGCTTTCGGCCATGGAATGCGTCATCGTCCAGGACCTTTTTCTGAACGAGACCGCGCACTTCGCCCACGTCTTCCTGCCGGGCTCCACCTTCCTGGAGAAGGACGGGACGTTCACCAACGCAGAGCGGCGCATCAACCGGGTTCGGAAGGCGATCGAACCGGCGGGCGGTCTGGCGGACTGGGAGATCACCCAGCGACTCGCCCAGGCGCTCGGATATCCGATGAGCTACGCGCACCCGTCGGAGATCATGGCCGAGATCGCGCTGACGACGCCGACCTTCGCCGGCGTCGATTATGCGAAACTCGACGCGGCCGGCAGCATCCAGTGGCCCTGCAACGACGCGGCGCCGATGGGCACGCCGACGATGCACGAAGCCTGTTTTGTGCGCGGCAAGGGCCTCTTCATGATCACCGAGTTCTTCCCGACCTCGGAGAAATCCGGACCGCGCTACCCGCTGCTGCTGACCACGGGCCGCATCCTCAGCCAGTACAATGTCGGCGCGCAGACGGCGCGGACGCGGAACGTCGTCTGGCATGACGAGGACGTGCTGGAGATCCACCCCCACGACGCCGAACAGCGCGGCCTCCGCGACGGCGACCTGGTCAGCTTGAAGAGCCGGGCGGGCGAGACCACGCTGACGGCGCGCATCTCGGACCGGATGCAGCCGGGCGTCGTCTATACGACCTGCCACCACGCCGCCAATCAGGCGAACGTCGTCACGACCGACAATTCCGATTGGGCGACCAACTGCCCGGAATACAAGGTGACGGCGGTCGAGGTGCGCGCGACCAATGGCCCGTCCGACTGGCAGCGCCACTATCAGGCGCTCTCCGCCCGCACGTCGCGGCGGGCGCCGGTCCCGGCGGAGTGAGCCGCCCGGCGGCATACCGGACCGCCCGGCGCTACGAAAACGGCCGCTGGGCCGCCGTGCCGCGCGCGGTTCCGGAG
>DAINCG010000100.1:1844-10333 GCA_036732525.1 Pseudomonadota bacterium
CGCCGTCGCCGCCAACGGCGCAACGTTCGCCGCCGTCATGGCGACGCCTGCCGATCTGGAGGACCTGGCCTACGGCTTCGCGTTGACCGAAGGCCTCGTCGAGTCGGCGGCGGAAATCGGCTCGGTCGACATCCGAGCGGTCGACGAGGGTTTCGAGGCGCTGCTCGCCATTCCGGCCGAACGCGCGGCGGCGCTCGCCAGCCGGCGGCGGGCGTTCGCGGCCCGGACGAGCTGCAGCCTCTGCGGGCTCGAGGATCTCGACATGCTGCTGGCGCGGCGGCCCGCGCCGGCCGCGCGCCGGGTCGCCTTCGATCCCGAGGCGCTCCTCCGCGCCATGGCGGCGCTGCCGACCGCGCAGCGCCTCAATGCGGAAACGCACGCCGTTCACGCGGCCGGCTGGGTCGGGCCGGACGGCGCGATCTCGGACGTCCGTGAGGACGTCGGCCGGCACAACGCGCTCGACAAGCTGATCGGCGCCCGGCTCCGCGCCGGATCGGAACTTGCGGGCGGCGCCGTCTGCCTAACCAGTCGCTGCTCGATCGAGATGGTGATGAAGGCGGCCGCGGCCGGCGTCGGCCTGATCGCGGCGGCGTCGTCGCCGACCGAAATGGCGGTGAGGGCGGCGGAAGCGGCCGGCATCGTGCTCGCCGCCGGGGTGCGCGACGGCGCGCTCGACGTCTATGCCTGCGGCGACCGGCTGGAGGCGGCGGCGTGACGGAGGGCGAAGCGAAATTGATCCGCATGGCGCTCGAAATCCGCCAGTTCTTCCGCCACCAGGGCGACGCGGCCGCGGCGGCCGCGACGGCGAACCATCTCCGACAGTTCTGGGCGCCCAGCATGCGGGACGAATTCCTGGCCGTCGTCGCCAAGGAGGGCGACGCGGTTGATCCCGAAGCGCGCGCGATCGCGGCGGCGCTGGCGGCATAGGCGCCTCTCCAGACCCTCGCTAGACTTCCCCTAACAATGGCTCCAGCGGGGGAAACGCATGGCGGACGAGGTGCTCATCGAAGACCGGGGAGCGGTGCGTCTGATGACGCTGAACCGCCCGGACAAGCTGAACGCCGTGAACGGCGCGCTGACGGATGCGCTGATGGCGGCGATTCAGGCGGCGGGGGCGGACGACGGCGTGGCGGCCATCGTGTTGACCGGCGCCGGCCGCGCCTTTTCCGCGGGCGCCGACATGAAGGAGGCGGCGAGCCACAAGGATCGCTCGCAGCGCGCGACCGTCGCCGCCGCCGGCCGCTCCACCAGACTCTATGCCGCGCTGATCGGTCTCGACAAGCCGGTCGTCGCCGCGGTCAACGGCTATGCGCTCGGCGCCGGCGCGGCGATCGCCATGTCGGCCGACCTCGTCGTCGCCGGCGAAAGCGCGATCCTGGGCTATCCCGAAGTGAAGCGCGGGCTCGCGGCGACGGCGGTTTCGCCAACGCTCGTGGCGCAGATCGGCCGGAAGGCGGCGGCGGAACTGCTGCTGCTCTGCGAGAACGCGCCCGCGGAAAAGGCGAAGGCGATGGGCCTCGTCAACCGCGTCGTGCCGGATGCGGAGGTGCTGCCGGCCGCGCTCGAATGGGCGGAAACCATGGCGGCGTTCGACCATGACGCGCTCTGGATGACAAAACGCATGATCCGCCGTTCGGCGGAACTGACATTGGACCAGGCGCACCGCCTCGCGAACGACGCGATGCTGGTCATGCGCGGCTTCGGGGGCTGAGATCATGACCAATTTCGTGCTGATACACGGAGCCTATCAGGGCGGCTGGATCTGGCGGGAGATCGTCTCCCGCCTCCGCGCCAAGGGCCACAATGTCTTCGCGCCGTCGCTCGACGGCTGCGGCGAACGGAAGGGCGCGATGCGGCCCGGCATCACGACGGAGACGCACGGCGCGGAGATCGCCGAACTCCTGTTCTACGAGGGCCTGGAGAAGGCCGTGCTGGTCGGCACGTCGAGCGGCGGCATGGTCATGGCCGCGGCCTGCGAGCAGGCGCCGGAGCGCGTCGAGCGTATCGTCTTCGCCGACGCGCTCGCGCTGATGGATGGGGAGAAGATCCGCGACATCGTCAAGCGCCCGGCTTCGGTCGAGGGCGACGTCGCCATCGGGCCGACGCGGGAGGACGCGGCCGGCCGGCTCTTCAAGGACCTGCCGGCGGACGTGCGCGACTGGGCGGCGGATCGCGTCACCATGCATCCCCGCGCCTGCTTCTACGAACCGGTGAAGCTGCCGACCTTCTGGTCGAAGCCCTGGCAGGCGGCGGTGCTTTACTGCAGCAATGCGCCGAACCCTGGCGAGCCGCACATCCGGCGCAGCCAGGAAGCGCTTGGCGCCAGTTGGCACGTGCTCGAAACGGACCACTATCCGATGCTGAGCAAGCCGGACGAACTCACCGAAATCATCCTGAACGGATAGGGGGCGAACATGCTGAAGTTCTACTACAACACCGGGCCGAACCCGATGAAGGTCGCGCTGTTCCTGGAGGAAGCCGGCCTCGAATACGAAGCGATCCCGATCGACGGGCGGAAGGGCGACCAGCACACGCCGGAATATCTCGCGATCAACCCGAACGCCAAGGCGCCGAGCCTGGTCGACGGCGATACAACTGTTTTCGACAGCAACGCCATCCTGCTCTATCTCGCGGAAAAGACGGGCAAATTCCTGCCATCGGAGGGCGCGCCGGCGCGGGGCGAGCTCCTGTCCTGGCTGATGTTCGTCGCGACGGGCATCGGGCCCTATTCCGGCCAGTCCGTCCACTTCCAGCGCCACGCGCCGGAAAAGCTGCCCTACGCCATCAACCGCTACCGCTTCGAAGCGAAGCGCCATTATGGCATCCTCGACAAGCGGCTGGCGGACCGGCCCTACCTCGTCGGCGACGCCTACGGCATCGTCGACATGGCGGCCTGGGGCTGGGCCCGCCTGATCCCGGTCGTGCTGGACGAGGACGCCTGGGCGGATCTCCCCAATCTGAAGCGCCTGATCGACGAGATCAGCGCCCGCCCGGCCGCCGAACGCGCCCTTGGCCTCGCCCAGAAGCACCAGTTCAAGACGGAGATGGACGAAGAATCCCATCGCAACATGTTCCCGTCCAACCAAGTAAGAGCTTAGCTTCGCCTGACGGTTCCGGCATCGCGCGCCGGAACCGTCGCTGGGGCGTTCTGATTGCTGAATATAAGTTATTTGTAAGGAACACATGTAAATTTCAGTTGCGTATGCGGCTGGAAAGCATTAGATTGCCCGCTCGCTCCATCTTAAATCGTGGAGGCGGGCGATATGGCAAGAATTGCGTGTCCCTATTGCGGCGAAGCGCCGTTGGAAACGGTGCGCAAGATGCTTTCGGTCCGCGGGTTCCTGATCGGGAACCAGCAGACGACGCGGACGCTCGTCGGTTGTACGGCCTGCGTCGCCTCGGAACTGCGGAAGGAAGCGGGCCGGTCGCTGCTGTACGGCTGGTTCAGCATCAATGCGTTCGGGATGAACGTCTTTCTGATCCCATATCAATTCGGTCGCTCGTTCCTGGTGAAGCCGGATCCAGAGGCGGTGCGGGCCTTTCTCGCGGAGGCGCGCATCCCCGACGACGAAAGCGAGCTTGAAATCGCGGATGCCTTCTACGCCTTCGCCGCCGCCATGGTGAAGGCGGACGGCAAGATCGACGCGGCGGAGATGGCCGCGGCGGAGGAGATCGGCGCCCACCTTCTCGACGGCTTCGACCGCGACCGGTTCCGCGCCTATGTCGCCGACGCGCAATTCGTGGTGGATACTGAGAGACTTGGCCGTCTCCTGTCCGACTATCTCAAGAACCCGGATCGCACGCTGCTTCTGCGCTACCTCTTTGCGATCGCCTATGCGGATGGGAATTGCAGCGCCGAGGAGCGGGCGCTGCTCGAACGAACGGCCGTCGCGCTCGGCCTCGACGTCGCCAGTCTGCGCGGCCTGGAGGACGAAGCGCGCCAAGCGTTCGCCGCGGCGGGGTAGGGGCATGGATGGCCGCATGGGCGCATTCGTCGCCGGCGTCGTCAGCAGCGTCGTCTGTGGCGCGCTGCTGAGCTTCCTGGAGATCGAGACCGGCATCGCGGCCTACAGCTTCGGAATATGGTTCGTGCCGGTCGGCGCGGCGGCCTCTGGCGTCGTCGGGTGCAGCGGCTTTTACCTTGCGTTGTTAGCCGCGCACGCCCAACCGCGAGCATCGGGCTTCCTATACCTCCTCGTGTTCGGATCCATCAGTCTGCTGACCGTCTACTACTGCGAGTATGCCTACTACGTGCCGGCCGCCGCGCGCGAACTCTTATCGTTCCCCGAGTTTCTGCATTTGGTGACGACCGAGACCGAGCTGACCGTCAGCGTCAAACGGGCGTCCGGCGACACCGGCGCGCTTGGCGACCTGGGCTATCTCTATCAGGCGAGTCTCGTGGTCGGGTACGCCGTCGGGGGCTTGGCCGGACGGAGCCTGTTTCGCAACAAGTCGCGCTGCGGTTCCTGCGGTCGCTATCGCACGAAAGTCATCAGCCGGGGCCGCTACACCGACGACGACGTCGAATATCAAGGCTGGGTGTCGGGCCTCGCGTCCGAGACGACGGTCGAGGGCGCGGAAGCGGCGTTCGGCCGCTTGGTCGGCCCGCGGACGCCCGACCGCCATGCCGTGCACGGCCTTGTCGCGCATTCCCACCGCTGCAAGGATTGCGGCTCAACCGAACTCGCGGTCCACCCGACCGAGAAGTCGGATGGCCAATGGATCGAATCGCCGGAACCGGTCTTGCGCCTGGAAAGCCGACCGGCGCACGCCTGACGCGCTACAGCAGCGCCGCCGCCGCCCAGCCGACGATGAGGACGGCGAGGGCGAAGGGGAGGAGGCGGCGGACGATGGCCGTCTCCTGGCCGGCGAGGCCGACGGCGGCGGCGACCAGCGCGACGCGCATCGGCGAGAGCATGGTATAGGCGCTCGCCGCTACGTTCTGGTTGGAGACGGCGGCGAGCGGATCGTCGCCGGCGGCCTGGCCGATCGCCGCCTGCAATTCGACCAGCATGCCGTGCGCCGCCGCGTTGGACCCGGTCAGCCAGCCGGCGGCGGCGGCGAAGACCGGCGTCGCGAACCCGGCCGCGTCGCCGAGGAGGGCGGTCACCGCCTCCGCGATGCGGAGCGGCGCGCCGTAGGCCGACATGCCTTCGCCGAGCACGACGTAGCCCGCCGTCACCGCCGTCGGGATCCAGGCGGCCTTGAGCGCAATGCGTCCCGCCCCGGCGATCCGGCGGGGGTCGAGGCCGCGCGCCAGCCAGAGCGAGGCATGGGCGAGCGGCGCGAAGCCCGGCAGATCCGCCCAGGGGCGGATCGTCCAGAGCCCGGCAAGCCAGGGCGTCGCGCCCGGAACGAGGCGAAGCGTCACGATAAAGACGGCGAAGATGGCGAATGGCGCCGCGGAGAGGGCCGAACGGCCCGCAGCCCGGTCGATGCCCCACCGGACAGCGAAGAGCGCGCCTGCCGCGATGACGCCCGCGACCTCGACCGCGCCGAGCGCATTGGCGGCCCACAAGAGCGCCAGCAAGCCAGCGAGCCAGAGCGCCTCCGAAAGCAGCGTCAGCGGTCCCGCTTCGCCGGGCGCCCAGCGCCAGAAGAGCACGAGCGCGGCCGCCAGCACCGGGATTGAAAGGAGGGCGCTCTCGACGCCGATCGCCGTGATCGGCAGCCCGGTCAGCCCGGCCGCGATGCCGGTCCCGATGGCGAGCGCCCCCCAGGGCACGAGCGAAAGCGAGAGGAGGGCGAGCGCGGCCGTCCGTATCGGGGCCAGGTTCGCGGCCTGCAGCACGGCGACCGCCGCGACGGCGCCGAGCCCGAAGCCGCTCGCGCTTTCGACGAAGACGCCGAGCAGAAAGACCGCCGTGAACGCGCGCGCCCGCTCGCCCCGCTGGCCGACGCTCTCCGGCGGCGCGAAGACGCCCGGCGCCGCCGTCAGCCCGGCCTTCTGGAAAAAGAGGCCGGCCAGGATGATCGAGATTGCGAACCAGGCGACCCAGAGCCCGCGCAGCGCCGCATCGACGGCGGCCGGAACGCCGGTCGCCTCCGCGGCGAGCGCCAGTGCGGCGAGCGCGCCGACGCCGCCCGCCTGAGCGATCGTCGCACGGCCGGAGAGGATCAGCGCGAACGCGAGGCCAAGCGGCAGGAGCGCGAGCAAGAGGTCCATGCGACGACGCCCCGCAAAGGCGGTTTCGCCTATGCCGCCATGCGGGCCTGCAATTTCGCGAGAGCCGGAACCTTGCGGACGGGGCCGACCAGCGCCAGCGTCGCCGGTCCCGCGAGCGCCTTGGCCGCCATGGCGCTGACGGCCGCGGCATCGACGGCGTCGACCCGCTCGCGCACCTCTTCCGGCGGCAGCGGCCGGCCGTGGATGATGAGGTGTTGCGCCAACTGCTCCGCCCGCATCGAGGTGGACTCGCGGGACATCAGCAGGCTCGCGCGCAGCTGCGCCTTCGCCCGGTCGGTCTCGTCGTCGCCCGCCTTGTCGGCGACGGACTTCAACTCGTCGATCGAAAGCTCGAGCGCCAGGCCCGCCTGGGCCGCGTCCGTGCCGGCGTAGACGCCGAACATGCCGCTGTCCGTCATCGCCGACATGAAGGAATAGATCGAATAGCAGAGGCCGCGCTTCTCGCGGATCTCCTGGAACAGGCGGGACGACATGCCGCCGCCGTAAAGGGCGGAGAAGACGTGACCCGCATAGTAGTCGTCCGCGCCGAACTCCGGCCCCGGCAGGCCGAAGAAGATGTGCGCCTGCTCCGACTTCTTGCTGATGCGCTGCTCGCCGCCGAGATATGTGGCCGGCTCCGGCGTCGGCTGGTCGCCCGGCGTCATCGCGCCGAACAGCTGCTCCGCCATCCGGACGAAGGCGTCGTGGTCGACCGCGCCCGCCGCCGACAGCACCATCGCGCCCGGCTTGTAGCGCCCGGCCATGTAGTCGACGACCGCTTCCCTGGGGATCGTGCGGATGATCTCCGGCGCGCCGAGAATCGGCCGGCCGACCGGCTGATCGGGATAGGCGGCGAGTTGGAAGGCGTCGTGGGCGACGTCCTCCGGCGTGTCGTTCGCCTGGCCGATCTCCTGCAGAATGACGTCCCGCTCCCGGTCGAGCTCCGTCGCGTCGAAGGTGGAGTTCAGCAGAATGTCCGCCAGAATATCGAGGGCGAGCGGCGCATCTTCCTTCAGGGTGCGCGCGTAGTAGGCGGTGACCTCGCGGCTGGTATAGGCGTTCAGGTGGCCGCCGACCGCCTCGATCTCGCTGGCGATGCCGCTGGCGGTGCGGCGGGCCGTGCCCTTGAACGCCATGTGCTCCAGCAGGTGTGCGACGCCGTTGGTCTCCTTCGTCTCGGCCCGGGCGCCGGTGCCGACCCAGACGCCGAGCGCGGCGCTCTCGACGCCGTCGATGCGGTCGGTGGCGACCTTCATGCCGTTGGAAAGCTTGGTGACCTGGACGCTAGTCATGACCGGCCCTCCGCCATCGCGCGAACGTGGGCCTGCACCTGGGAAAGATCGTTGGGCATGACGGTGTAGCGTTCCTCTTTCTCGAAGACGGCGGCGAGGCGCGGCGGGATGTCCGGCGGCGCGCCGGTCGCCTTGCCGATGGCGTCGGCGAACTTGGCGGGGTGGGCGGTCGCGGCGACGACCATGGCGGCGCCGGGCGCGGGGCAGGCCTCGGCCGCCAGCACGCCGACCGCGCTGTGCGGATCCAGGAGATAGCCCGATCGCGCCCGCCAGGCGCGGATGCCGGCGAACGTGGCGTCGTCGTCGAAGCGCGCCGCCCGAAAGATCTGCGTGGCGGCGCCGTGCCGGTTGGCGCCGACCGACAGCTTGCCGGTCTCCCGGAATTCCTGCATCGCCCGCGCGACGGCCGCGCCGTCGCGGTCGTAGAGATCGAACAGCAGCCGCTCGAAGTTGGAGGAGACCTGGATGTCCATGGAGGGCGACCAGGTCGGCTCGACCGGGCGCATGCTCATGTCGTCCGCCTCGAAGAATCGGGTCAGGATGTCATTGGCGTTGGAGCCGATGACGAGGCTCTCGACCGGCAGGCCCATTTGCCGCGCGGCATATGCGGCGAAGATGTTGCCGAAATTGCCGGTCGGCACGGCGAAGGCGACCTTGCGGTCGGGCGCGCCGAGCCGGCGTAGACGTAGTAGACAATCTGGGCCATCACCCGCGCCCAGTTGATCGAGTTGACCGCCGAAAGATTGACCTCGTCCCGGAAGGCCCGGTCGGCGAACATCGCCTTCACGAGGTCCTGACAGGCGTCGAAGTCGCCTTCGATCGCGACATTGCTGACATTGGCCGCGTCGACCGTCGTCATCTGGCGGCGCTGCGCCTCCGACGTGCGGCCTTTCGGGTGCAGGATGCAGATGCGGATGTTGTCGCGGTCGCGGCAGGCCTCGATCGCGGCGGAGCCGGTGTCGCCCGAGGTCGCGCCGACGATCGTGATGCGCGCGCCGCGCCTGGCCAGCACGTGGTCGAACAGCCGCCCC
>DAINCG010000100.1:10343-12841 GCA_036732525.1 Pseudomonadota bacterium
GCGACGTCCTTGAAGGCGAGCGTCGGCCCGTGGAACAGCTCCAGCGTCCAGAGATCCGGGCCGATCTGGACGAGCGGCGTGACGGCCGCGTGGTCGAACGTCGCGTAGGATTCGGCCAGGATGCGGCGATAGTCGTCGGCGGCGATGGCGCCCTCGACGAAAGGCCAGGTCACGCGGAACGCCGTCTCCACGTAATCCAGGCCGCGAAGCGCGCGCAGGTCGTCGACGGAAAGGGCGGGCCAGCTTTCCGGCACATAGAGGCCGCCGTCGGCCGCGAGGCCGGCGAGCAAAACGCCTTCGAAGTCGAGCGCCGGCGCCTGACCGCGCGTCGAGATGTATCGCATGGGCATCCTTAGAAACTTTGCGACGGACACTGGGCGGCGGCGGACCATAAAGCAATCGGCGCGAAAGCGGTACGGAATGACCGCAATTTCGGCAGATTACGAAGAATTCATGCCCGGGACAGCGCCACGTAAGCTTGCCGCCCCTATATAGGGCTCAGTCAGCCACGCAGGATGACCAACGCAAAGGAAAGTAGGCAAATGGACAAAGACCGTCCCCAGCGTCCATTCGCTAAGCGCATCGGGCTCGTATCGGGCCTGGCCCTGGCTCTCGCCGCCGGCGCCGCATTGGCGCCGCCCGGCCTGCCGTTCACGGCCGCGACCGAAGCCCATGCGCAGGCGATCCAACCCTCCGGCGGTCCGGCCAGCTTCTCGCCCGTCGTGAAAGCTGTCGCGCCCGCCGTCGTGCATATCGAGGTTACGCAGCGCTCCAGCGCGTCCGCCGTCCCGGACGCCGAAGATATGCCGCCCGCGATGCGCGAATTCTTCGAGCGCTTCTTCGGCGAGCGCATGCCGTTCAACCATCGCGGCGGCCCGCAGCGGCCGCGCACCGGCCTCGGCTCCGGCTTCTTCATCGACGCCGACGGCCATATCGTCACCAACAACCACGTCGTTCAGGGCGCGGAGAAGATCGTCGTCACCATGAAGGACGGCGACAAGCTCGACGCGAAGCTGATCGGCGTCGACAGCCGCACTGACCTTGCCGTCCTCAAGGTTGAGCGCTCGAAGCCGTTCCCCTACGTGGCGTTCGGCGACAGCGACAAGGCGGAAGTCGGCGACTGGATCGTCGCCGTCGGCAATCCCTTCGGCCTCGACCATACCGTCACCACGGGCATCATTTCCGCCCGCGGCCGGTCGATCGGCGCCGGGCCGTATGACGACTTCCTGCAGATCGATGCGCCCATCAACAAGGGCAATTCCGGCGGTCCCGCGTTCAATCTGAACGGCGAGGTCGTCGGCGTGAACACGGCGATCTTCTCGCCGACCGGCGGCAGCGTCGGCATCGGCTTCGCCATCCCGGCCAATCTGGCGAAGAGCGTCATCGAACAGCTCAAGGACGGCGGCACCGTCCGGCGCGGCTGGCTCGGCGTCGCCATCCAGATGGTGACCGACGACATCGCCGACGGCGTCGGCCTGAAAAAGGCGGAAGGCGCCATCGTCTCCAGCGTCACCGAAAACGGCCCGGCCGATGACGCCGGCCTCAAGGTCGGCGACGTGATCGTGGCCGTGAATGGCGAGCGCATCGAAGAGATGCCGGAACTGCCGCGGGTGATCGCGGCGATCCCGCCGGACGAGACCGCCCGCGTCCTGGTCTGGCGCGACGGGCGCGAGCAGACGGTCAACGTCAAGCTCGGCGCGCTGCCGGACGAAGAGACGCTGGCGGCCCGCTCGACGACGCCGGACGAGTCCAGCCAGGGCGGTCTCGGCCTCACCCTCGCGCCGCTCGACCCGGCGGCGCGCCGGACGGCTGGCGTCGACGACGATGTCGACGGCGTGCTGATCGCGGAAGTGTCGAACGACAGCCCCCTCGCGGAGAAGGGCGTCGTGGCCGGCTCCGTGCTGATGTCGGTCGGCGGCGTCAAGGTCTCGAGCCCGGATGCGGCGGTCAAGGCGATCCGCGACGCGGAAGCCTCCGGCAAGGGCGCCGTGCTGCTGCTCATTCGCGTCAACGGAGCCGACCGCTTCGTCGCCGCGCCGCTGCAGCGGGGTTAACCGTAGAGCAAGCGCTATCGTGGCGTTAATGTCAGAGCCGCCGGGCGCGCCAGAGGCGATGTTCGGCGGCTCTTTCTTTTGGGGCCTCTGTTCGACGGGGGCATAGTCGAGCCATGCGCATACTGGTCATCGAAGACGATCGCGAAGCCGCAGCCTACATGGTGAAAGGCCTCGGCGAGCACGGCCATGTCGCCGATCACGCGGAGGACGCCGAGACCGGCGTGCTGATGGCGGAGACCGGCTACGACGTCATTGTGCTCGACCGCATGCTGGCCGGCATGGACGGCCTCAAGGCGGCGGAGACGCTGCGCGCCAAGGGCGACGTAACGCCGATCCTGTTCCTTTCCGCCCTCGGCCAGGTGGACGATCGGGTGAAGGGGTTGCGCGCCGGCGGCGACGACTATCTGGTCAAGCCCTACGCTTTCGCCGAACTGCTCGCCCGGC
>DAINCG010000101.1:0-236 GCA_036732525.1 Pseudomonadota bacterium
TGCGGGCCAGCCGGAGCCCCATGCAAGCGCCCGACGCCCGCACCGCATTCGCGTTGCTTCAGGAACACGCCCGCCGCCAGCCGGCGCATCCCTTCGTCATGACCGGCGACACGACAGTCACATATGCCGAGATGGCGGCCCGGGCCGCCGCCGTCGCGGGCCAGCTGCATGCCGACGGCCTGCGGCGGGGCGACCGGGTCGGCCTGCTCGCCGACAACCGGCCGGACTGGCTCCCC
>DAINCG010000101.1:301-8215 GCA_036732525.1 Pseudomonadota bacterium
CGTGGCGCCGTTCAGCACCTGGTCGACGGACGCCGAACTCGCCTTTCTGCTGGAAGACGCGAGGGTGCGCACGCTCTTCACGCTCGACCGGCTGGGCGAGCGGCGCTACGCCGCCGGGGCCGAGGCTATCCGGAAATCCGGCCAGGCGCCGCTCCTGGAGCGGATCGTGCGCATCGACGGCGACGATTTCGCCCCCTATCGCGACGCCGCGCCGCCGCCCGAGGCGCCGCCGGGCGAACGTGCGAGCGCCGGCGACGTCCTGACCCTTCTCTACACGTCGGGCTCGTCCAGCCGGCCGAAATGCGTGCCGCTGCTGCATTACGCGGCGATCGAGAACGGCGGCAATATCGGCGGCCGCCAGGGCCTGTCGCCCGCCGACCGCGTGCTCGTCGCGATCCCGCTCTTCTGGTCCTACGGCGCGGTCAACGCGCTGATGGCGACGCTGTACAACGGCGCGACCCTCGTGCTGCAAAGCCGGTTCGAGCCCGCGGGCGCGCTCGACCTGATCGAACGCTGCGGCGCGACGTCGATCTACACCCTGCCCGCCATGACCAACGCCCTGCTCGCCCATGCCGATTTCCGGCCCGAACGGACCCGCTCGCTTCGGACCGGCGTCACCATCGGGGCGCCGCAGGACGTGCTGCGCGCCGCCAACGAATTGGGCGCCCGCGAGATCTGCAACATCTATGGGCAGACCGAGAGCTACGGGAACTGCTGCGTGACGCCGCACGACTGGCCGCTCGACCGCCGCGCCGCGTGTCAGGGGCCGCCATTGCCCGGCGTCGAGGTGCGGATCAGCGATCCGGAGACCGGCGCGTCGCTGGCGCCCGGCGCCGTCGGCGCGATCGAGGTCCGGGGCTATCTGACGCCGGGCTACGCTGGCGACAGCGCTGGCCAGAACGCCGCCGCCTTCACGCCCGACGGTTTTTTCCGGACGGGCGATCTCGGCGCGCTCCAGGCCGACGGCAGTATCGTCTATGCGGGCCGGAGTTCGGAGATGATCAAGCGCTCCGGCATCAACGTCTCCCCCTCCGAGGTCGAGGAGGCGCTGCAGCAGTCGGCCGATGTCGGCCTAGCCGGCGTCGCCGGGGCGCCGGACACGGACAAGGGCGAGATCATCGTCGCCTTCGTCATCCCCCGCCCCGGCGCGCCGCCAGATCCTCTCCAGCTATAAGCTGCCCGACCGCATCGTCTTCACCGAAGACCTGCCGCTGACGCCGACGGGCAAGCTGATGCGGCGCGAACTCGCCGCCCGCGCCAGGGCCGTCGCCGAAGAAGGATCACAGCCATGAAGGCTTTGCTTTGCCGCAAGATCGGACGGGTCGAGGACCTGGAAGTCGGCGAGATCGCGGCGCCGACGCTCGGCGACGGTCAGGTCCGCATCAGGGTCCATGCCGCCGGCGTCAATTTTCCGGACATCCTGATGGCCGAGGGCAAGTACCAGGTGAAGCCGGACCTGCCCTTCGTACCGGGCCTGGAAGTGGCAGGCGAGGTGCTGGAGTGCGCCGCCGGCGTCGAGCACGTGAAGCCCGGCGACCGCGTCATGGCGTTCGCCCGGCGCGGCGGCGGCTATGCGGAGGAAGCGGTCGTGCCGGGCGCCATCGTGACGCCGATCCCGGACGCGCTGGACTACGTCCGCGCGGCCGCCTTCCCGGTGGCTTACGGCACCGCCCACTTCGCGCTGACCCATCGCGGCCATTTGGAGCCCGGCGAGACCTTGCTGGTGCTGGGCGCGACCGGCGGCGTCGGCATCGCGGCCATCGAGATCGGCAAGCTGTTGGGCGCCCGCGTCATCGCCGCCGCCGGCTCGCCAGAGAAGCTGGCCATCGCCCGCGAACACGGCGCCGATGAGGTCGTCGACTACCGCAAGGACGATCTTCGCGACCGGGTGAAGGCGCTGACCGACGACAAGGGCGTCGACGTCGTCTTCGACCCCGTCGGCGGCGATGCTTTCACTCAGAGCGTACGTTGCATCGGCTGGGAGGGCCGGATTCTCGTGATCGGCTTCGCGTCGGGCGAGATCCCCAAGGTCGCGGCCAACATGATCCTGGTGAAGAACTTCGCGACCGTCGGCGTCGTCTTCGGCGAACACAGCTGGCGCTACCCCGCCGAGACGCGGCAACGCCTGGCGTCGATCCTGCCGGAAGTCGCGGCTGGACGGCTCAACCCTCGGGTCTGGAAGGCCCTGCCGATCGAAGAGGCGCAAACGGCGTTCCGCGCAATCCAGGATCGGCAGGTCGTCGGGAAGATCGTACTGACCCTGTGACAAGCTGACGCTTCCCGTGCCAAGATTCGACGAAACAACCGGAGGAAACCATGCCTGACAGCGTGCGTCCGAAGACGATCGGCGATCTGCCGGCCCAACGCGCCGCCAGCCCGGACACGGACGCGAAGGCGCGCGCCCGGTTCTTCAACTCCGGCAACGCCTTCAACATGATCCTGCCGCCGGTGCCGGACGGCGTGTTCGCCGATGAGCCGCGACGCGCCCTCGATCCGGCGACGCCGACAGGCCTGATCCGCTGCGACGTCTCCGACGTCCTGCAATGCCCCTTCCCCGCGACCTCGCCCTTCGTCCTGGCCGCATATGCGCGCATCCGGGCGGGCGACGCCCTGCATGTCGACGCGGCCGCGAGCGGGGTCGTCCACTACGTCATTCAGGGCAAGGGCGAGACCCGCTCCGGCGAGGAGACTGTCGCCTGGGCGGCGGGCGACGTCTTCGTGACGCCGGGCGGCGTCGGCGAGCGGCATGAAGCGTTCGACGAGGACGCGGTCCTCTGGATCGTCACCAATGAGCCGCAGCTCGCCTTCGAGAACCTGGAGCCGCCGGCGCCCGGCAAGGCGCCGACGCCAGTGGTGCACTATCCGAAGGCGGAAATCGACGCGCAGATCCAGCTGCTCTATGACGTCGGCAGCGACGCCGCGACGCCCGGCGCCGCGTTGATCATGTCCTCCGACATGCAGGAAGCGAGCCGCAACGTCCTGCCGACGCTGACCGTCGCGATGAACTCGCTGGAGCCGGGCGTCACCCAGCGGCCGCACCGCCACAACTCGGTCGCGGTCTCGCTCGTGATCCAGGGCGACGGCTGCTACTCGACGGTCGATGGCCGCGACAAGCCCTGGGCGCCCTACGCCACGACGATCACGCCGCCGGTCTCCGTCCACTCCCACACCAATGGCGGGACGGAGCGGGCGATGTTCCTGATCGTCCAGGATGGCGGCCTTTACTACCACGCCCGCGCCATGGGTTTCGAATTCGTCGATGCGTGACTGGGAGACATGACGGGAGGCGTTCGATGGGCATTCAAGTCGAGAAGCTGCATCCGCTGATCGGGGCGAAGGTCGAAGGCGTCGATTTCGGCAAGCCGCTGCCGAAGGACGTCGCCGACGCGGTCCATGCGGCCTGGATGGAACATCTGGTGCTGGTCTTTCCAGATCAGCACATCACCGACGAGCAACACGTCCAGGCGACGCGGGCGTTCGGCGAGCCGGAAATCTTCCATCAAAAAATCATCAAATCACGCTTTGTCCCTGAAATCTTTCGCGTTTCGAATGTCGACGAAGATGGCAACCTGATGATGCCGGAACATCCGACGATGCAGCAGCTCGGCAATGCCAGGAAGTGGCATACGGACTCGAGCTACCGCCCGAACCCGGCCATGGGCTCCCTGCTGCACGGCATCGAAGTCAGCCGGACGGGCGGCGTCACCTGCTTCACCAATATGTACGCCGTCTGGGAGGAACTGCCGGACGAGCTGCGCCAGAAGGTCGAGGGCCGAAAGGCCCGGCACGACTTCGACATGCTGAGCCGCATTGCGAACACGGCGAAAGCGACGGAGGAAGAACGCGCGGCGATGCCGCCGGTCTGGCAGCCGATGGTCCGCCGACACCCCGTCACCGGCCGCGAGTCGCTGTACATCAGCCCGATCTATAACGACCAGATCGAGGGCATGTCCGACGACGACGCCCTGGCGCTCGTCCAGGAGCTGGCCGAGTTCGCCGCCCAGGACCGGTTCGTCTACCGCCATACCTGGGAGACGGACGACATCGTGATGTGGGACAATCGCTGCACCATGCATGTCGTAACCCCGCATGACCCGATGGAGCGGCGCGTGATGCACCGCACGACCATCGTCGGCGACGGGCCCGTTATCGCCGCCTGACCGGCCGTACGCGGCCGCACCTGACCGTTCCGACCCGAAGCCTTCGGAGGAAGCGCACCCATGTCCATTTTCCAAGGCCAGGATATTGGCGAGATCGCCGCCCGCTGGCTCGCCGACTTTGACGCCGCCGTACAGGCGGGCGACGCGGATCGCGCCACCGGCCTGTTTCTGGACGAAAGCCATTGGCGCGACATCGTCGCCTTCACCTGGCACATCGAAACCTATAACGGCGGCGCCGACATTCGGGCCGCACTGGCGAAGACGCTGCCGAATGTCCGCCCGTCAGGCTTCCGGCTGGCCGAAGGCCGCACGCCGCCTCGGCTGGTCGTCCGCGCCGGCCGGGAAACCGTCGAGGCAATCTTTGCGTTCGAGACCTTCGCCGGCCGCGGCAGCGGCGTCCTCCGCCTCTGTCCGGACGCGGCGGGCGCCGCGAAAGCCTGGGTGTTCACCACTGCGCTTGACGAGTTGAAAGGCTTCGAGCCCGGCATCGGCCCGCGCCGCCCCGGCGGACAGGCCTATTCGCGCGAATTCGGCGGCCCGAACTGGATGGATCACCGAAAGCGTGCGATGGCCTACGAGGATCACGACCCGGCCGTGCTGGTCGTCGGCGGTGGGCAGTGCGGGCTCGGCATCGCGGCCAGTCTCGGCGTCAACGGCGTCGACACGCTGGTGATCGACCAGCATGAGCGGATCGGCGACGCCTGGCGGAAGCGCTACCACTCGCTGACGCTGCACAACGAGGTCTACATCAACCACCTGCCCTACATGAAGTTTCCGGACAACTTCCCGGTCTTCATCCCGAAGGACAAGCTCGCCAACTGGTTCGAGTTTTATGCCGACGCGATGGAGCTCAATGTCTGGACCGGGACAACTATCGCCGAGGGCGGCTATGACGAGCGCGCCGGCTGCTGGGACGTCACGCTGAAGCGGAGCAATGGGGAAACCCGTCGCATGCGCCCCCGGCATCTCGTCTTCGCGACGGGCGTGAGCGGCATTCCGAACCGGCCGAACGTCCCGGGCCTGGAAACCTTCGAAGGCGACGTTTTGCATTCGAAGGAATATGCCGACGGGCACAAATGGAACGGCAAGAAGGCCCTCGTCATGGGCACGGGCAACAGCGGCCACGACGTGGCGCAGGATCTGCACTGCGCCGGGGCCGACGTTACCATGATCCAGCGAAACTCGACCCTGATCGTCAGCCTGGCGCAGGCGCAGAAGGTCTATGCGACCTACACGGAAGGCCCGCCGCTGGAGGACAACGACCTGATCGCGGCGGCCACCCCCTACCCCGTGCTGGTCAAGGGCTACCAGATCGCGGCGGCGAAGATGAAGGAGGCGGACAAGGACCTGCTCGACGGCCTCGCGGCCCGCGGTTTCAAGCTCGACAATGGCGCGCCCGACGAGACGGGATATCAGATGAAGTATCTCCGCCGGGGCGGCGGCTATTATTTCAATGTCGGCTGTTCGGACCTGATCGTCTCGGGCGACATCGGCCTGATCCAATATGACGACATCTCGCATTTCGATGCGAAGGGCGTCGTGATGAAGTCGGGCGAGCGGCATGACGCCGACGTGCTGGTGACCGCGACCGGCTACAAGAACCAGCAGGAGGCGATCCGCCAATTGCTGGGCGACGCGATCGCCGACCGGCTGGGACAGGTCTGGGGCTTCGACGAAGGCGGCGAGCAGCGCAACATGTGGCGCAGGACGGCGCAGCCGGGCCTCTGGTTCACGGCGGGCGGCCTGCCGCATGTGCGCATCTACTCGCCCTACCTGGCGCTGCAGATCAAAGCGGTCGAGGAAGGCCTGATCGAGGCGGTCCGGACCGACGGCGGCCCGGAGCCGGCCGTGATGCAGCCCGAACCCGCAGAGGTCTGATGGAATTCGACTTCATCGTCGTCGGGGCCGGTTCGGCGGGATGCGTTCTCGCCAACCGGCTCTCCGCCGACCCGAAGAACCGGGTGCTGCTGCTGGAGGCCGGCCCGGAGGTCAAGAACTTCTGGATCCACATCCCGCTCGGCTTCGGCAAGACGCTGCAAAACCCGAACGTCAATTGGATGTTCGAGAGCGAGCCCGATCCCGGCCTGAACGGCCGGCGGGATTTCCTGCCGCGCGGCAAGGTGCTGGGCGGCTCGTCCTCGATCAACGGCATGATCTACATGCGTGGCCAGGCGGCGGACTACGACCACTGGGCCCAACTCGGCTGCCGCGGCTGGAGCTACGACGACGTCCTGCCCTACTTCAAGAAGGCGGAGAACAACGCCCGCGGCGCCGACGATTTCCACGGCGTCGGCGGGCCGCTGCAGGTCTCCGACCTCTCCGAGCGGACGACGATCTCGCAGGCGTTCATCGCAGCCGGCAATGAGGTCGGCCTGCCCGAAAACCCGGACTTCAACGGCGCCGACCAGGAGGGCGTGGGCTACGCCCAGGTCACGATCAGCCGGGGCAAGCGGAACTCCACCGCCCAGGCCTTCCTGGCGCCGGCGCGCAAGCGACCGAACCTAAAGGTCGAGACCGGCGCCGTCGCGCGGGCCGTGCTGCTGGACGGCGGCCGCGCCGTTGGCATGTCCTACGACGTCGGCGGAGAGACGCGGGAAGCGCGGGCGACGCGGGAAGTCGTGCTCTGCTGTGGCGCCTATGGCTCGCCGCACGTGCTGGAGCTTTCCGGCATCGGCGATCCGGAGCATCTGAAAGCCGCCGGCATCGCCGTCCGCCATGCGCTGCCGGGCGTCGGCGAGAACATGCACGACCACCAGATCTTCCGCATGCGCTGGCGGCTAAAGGGCCGGCTCGATACGTATAACGAGCGCGTGCACGGTCTAAAGGCGCTTGGCGAGGGCCTTCGCTATTTCCTCGGCGGCGGCAAGGGCGTCCTGTCGAACCCGAGCAATCCGATGAACGCCTTTTTCAAGACGCGGCCCGAACGCGCCACCCCCGACGCGCAGCTACAGTTCTTCCCGGGCAGTTATCGCTCGATCCGGGACCGTACGCTCGACAGGTTGCCCGGCGTCACGATCGGGCCGACCCTGCTCCGGCCGGAGAGCCGGGGCTGGGTCCACGCGACGTCGCCGGACCCGCATCGGAGCCCCGCTATCCTGACCAATATCCTGGGCACGGAAAGCGACCGCCAAGCCGCCGTGCTCGCCATGCGCTTTACGCGACGGCTGATGGAGACGGCGGCGATGCGGCCCTATTACGACCACGAGATGGCGCCCGGAAAGGACGTCCAGTCCGACGCCGAGTTCCTGGCCTACGGGCAGGAAATGGGCGGCTCCAGCTTCCATCCGACCAGCACCTGCCGCATGGGGCCGGACAGCGATCCGAAGGCGGTCGTCGACCTCGCGCTTCGCGTCCGCGGGCTCTCGGGCTTGCGCGTCGTCGACGCCTCGGTCATGCCGACGGTCGTTTCCGGCAACACCAACGCCCCGACGATCATGATCGCGGAAAAGGCGGCGGACCTTATGCTTGCCGGTTGAGCGCCCGGATGCGCTCGACGGTCGGCCCCCGAAGCCGCCGCTTGGTCTCCGCGAAGGCCGCCCGGTCGAGCGCCGCCATGTCGCGCGCCGCGGCCATCGCCGCCGCGACGACACTGTCCGGCTCGACGACCCGGTCCAGGTAGCCTGCCTCGACTGCGCCTTCCGGATCGTAGAGCCGCGCGCCGATCGTCGCTTCGGAAAGCGCGGTCCGGCGCAGGCGATCGCGTGCGAACTCCAGCGCGACATAGGGCAGCGCCAAGCCGATCGCGGTTTCGTTC
>DAINCG010000101.1:8256-12812 GCA_036732525.1 Pseudomonadota bacterium
CCTGCCGCGCCGATGCGCGCATCTCCCGCCATCAGCAGGATTGCGCCCGCAGCCACCGAATGGCCGGTGCAGGCATAGACGACCGGAATCGGCAGGAGGTAGAGCCGCAGCATCAGGTCCGTGCCGAGGTCGCGCATCCGGGCGCGCAAGCTGTCGTCGTCGCCACGGATGATCTTGAGGTCGTAGCCGCCGCAGAGAACGCCCGGCCGCCCTTTGATCACCACGGCGCAGGCTTCCCGCTCCGCCCGGTCAAGGCCGGCGGCCAGCCCTTCCGACATGGCCGGCGCCAGGGCGTTGGCCTTGCCGTCGTCCATCGCGAGCACGGCGATGTCGCCGTCAAGGGCGTATTCAACCGGACTGGTCGTCATGTCAGAGCGCCTTGTAGGCGCTGCCGGGGCCGAAGACGCGGTTCTTTTCCTGAAGGGCTGTCACGGCGCGGACCATGAAGGCGCAGGTCGGCGTCGGCACGCCGAGCTTCTCCCCCTCCGCCACCACGCCGCCGTGGATCGAGGATATCTCGGAAACCCGCCCAGCCTGGGTGTCCAGGTACATGGACGGGCGCGCGTCCGGGATCTTGGTCGTGAAGTCGTGCACCCATGCGATCGGATCGTCGTAAAGCAGCTTGATCCCCTTCGCCTTGGCGCAAGCGGCCGCCTCGCGCACGCAGTCGAGCGAGAGGCCCCAGGCCCATTCGTTCTGCACCACCTGCCCGACCCGCATGCCCGTCAGGGCGCAGGTCGCCGAAACGGCGATATTCGCCATCAGCTTCGACCAGACGACCGGCCAGATATCGTCATAGACGCCGACGGTAAACCCGCTCTCGCGCCATGCTTCCGCCACCGCCTCGACCCGGTCGCTGACGCCGCCCGCGGCTTCGGCGATGTTGATCGCCTCCATGCCGTTGTGGTGCACATGGCCCGGGCCGACCATTGACGCGCCGAAGCCGCCCGCGATGCCGCAAAGCACGTTCTTCGGGTCGACGAGCTCGGAGATGCGCTCGACATTGCCGAGGCCGTTCTGGAGAGAGAGCACCGCCGTCTCGGGCCCGATCATCGGCCGTGCGGCCTCGACCGCGTCGCGCGTCTGCATCGCCTTGGTCGCGACGATGGCGAGTTCGACGACGCCGACCTTCGCGGCGTCCGACGTCGCATTGGGATGTGCGACCCGATCGCCGGACGCGCCCTCGACGCGCAGCCCCTTGGCGTTGACCGCGTCGACATGGTCCTTCCAGTTGTCGAACATCCAGACGTCGTGTCCGGCGTCGGCCATCAGCCCGGCATAGACCGAGCCCATGGCGCCGGCGCCGATAATGCCGATCTTCATCGCTTCCCCCGCCGATTCCGTTCTCTCAGGTTTCGAGAACGATTTTGCCGGCGACCTTGCGGGAGAGCAACGCGCGCAAGGCTGCGCCGGCCTGCTCGAGCGGGTATTTCGCGCCGACGAGCGGCTTCAGCTTGCCTTCGCCCCACCATTGAAAAAGCTGCCTGTAGTCACTGCGCAGGCTTTCGGGCTCGCGGCGGCGGTGCGACGACCAGAAAACGCCGATTGCCGCGCAGCTCTTCACCAACAGCAGGTTCGCCGGAATTTCCGGAATGCGGCCGGCCGCGAAGCCGATGATCAGCAACCGTCCGCCCCAGTTGATACAACGCAGCGACTGATCGAAGACGTCGCCGCCGACGGGATCGTAGATGACATCCGCGCCGTCGCCGCCGGTCAGCTCCTTGACCCTGTCGCGGAACGGGCCGTCGGCCAGATTGATCGTCTCGTCCGCGCCATGCGCGGCGGCGATGGCGCACTTCTCGGGTGAACTCGCCGTCGCGATCACGCGCGCGCCGGCGGCCTTCGCGATCTCGACGGCGGTCAGGCCGACGCCGCCCGCGGCGCCGTGCACCAGGACCGTCTCGCCTGGATCGATGTGGCTGCGGCGCAAAAGGCCGACATAGCTGGTGCCATAGGCGACGGGAAAGGACGCCGCGGTCGCGAAGTCCATCGCTTCCGGAAAGGGATGCGCCAGGAAGTCCTCGACCACGACCTGCTCGCGATAGGCGCCGTAGTCCATGGTCGCGATGACGCGGTCGCCGGTCTTGAAGTCGGAAACGCCGTCGCCGACGCCGGACACGATCCCGGCGACCTCGAATCCGGGACTGAACGGAAAGTCCGGCTTGACCTGATACTTGTGGCCGATGATCAGGCTGTCGGCGAAGTTCAGCGCCGTCGCCTTCACGTCGATCCGGATCTGGCCCGGCCCCGGGGCCGGTTCGTCCAGTTCGACGACCTTCAGGTCTTCCGGCCCGCAGGCCATCTCCGCTACGACAGCCCGCATGCCGCCCCCTTTGTCTGACGGGAGCGGATGTATCAGGCGCTCTGCTGGGCCGTCCAGTCCTTGAGGATCTCGCGCGCCTCTGCCGCACGATCCGCCGGCGGCTCGCCCTTCTTGGCGGACAACTCGATCACATAGCCGTTCGGGTCGCGGAAATAGATCGAATCGATGAACTCGTGGTCGGAGACGCCGCGCGTTTCGACGCCGGACGCCTTGCCCTTCTCGAACATGCGCTTCAGCGTCGCCGCATCCACCTCCAGCGCGATATGCAGGTCGAAGTCGCGCTGATCCTTGAAGTCGAAGGGCGCGCCGGGCTCCTCGAAGAAGGCGATCGAGGAGCCGTCGCCCATCTCGTAGAAGGTGTGCAGGACGGCCGCTTCGCGCCCGGTCATGGTCACGTCGATCTTGAGCGCGCGCGCCAGTTTCAGCTCGAGAAATTCCTCATAGAACTTGCGCGTTTCTTCGGAATTGCGGCACCGATAGGCGGCGTGATGCAGCCCCTGGATCATGGCTTCGTCCTCCCACGTCGATCATGCGGGAGGGACAATAGCCCGGGGTCGCGCGCTGTCTAGTTGAACAGCCGCATCAGGTTCTGTGGCACCTGATTGGCTTGCGCCAACATCGAGACGCCGGCCTGAGTGACGACCTGCTTGGAGATCAGCGCGGACATCTCGCTGGCCACGTCCAGATCGAGCAAGGCGCTGCGGGAGGATTCGACGTTTTCGACCGTCGTCGCCAGGTTCTGGCTGGCGAAGCCCAAACGGTTCTGGAACGCGCCGATCGCGGCGCGGGCGATGTTCAGCGTCGTCACCGCCGCATCGAGCTTCTCAATGGCGGCGTTCGAGGAGCCGCGGTCGGTGAGCGAGATGTCGGCCAAGTCGAGCGCGGAGGCCGTCATCGCCGAAATCCGCATGGTCAGCCGGTCGTTCTGCTCGACGCCGGTGCCGACGGCGAAACTGAACTTGGTGAAGAGCGAATCATAGGGATTGTCGTAGGACGCCGTCGCGGAGACCGACGACGTGCCGAGCGTCGAAACCTCGCCCGCCGTCACATTGAAGCTGATCGTCTGCTGCGGCACGCTCGCCTTCGCGAGGTTGACGAGGCCCTGGCCGTAGAACTGGTCGGCCGAGACGTTGCCGAGGTCGGTCGTCGTCGACTTTATCAGCGACACGATCTCAGTCGCCGAGAGACTGGGGAACATCTGGCGAAGGACGGCGGCGGAACCGGCGACGACCGGCGCGGCCATGGACGTGCCAGACTTTACGCCCGTCGCGCCATCATTCGTGGTCGACGTGATGTCGACGCCCGGCGCGGTCACGAAGTAGTCGATCGCGTCGCCCGCCAGGTGGCTGAAATAGGCGACCTCGTTCGAAGAGTCGGTCGCGCCGACCGCGAGGATGTTCGTCGCGCCGAGCGAGGCGTAGTTCGCCGGATAGAACGGCTCGTCCGAAAGAGCGGCGAGGTCCGGGTCAGGGTTGTTCCGGTAGTTGCCCGCGGCCGCGACGATGACGACGTCGTTCGCGATCGCGTTGTTGATCGCATTGGTCAGCGCCGCTGTCGGCGTGACGGCCAGGCTGAGGTTGATGACGCCCGCGACGCCGGCGTTCGTGAACTCCGTCACGGCCTTGTTGATGGCGTCGGCGACGTCCTGGTCGTCGAACGATCCATCGGAGTGGGCGACCTTGATCGCCAGGATGTCGGCCTCGAACGCCACGCCCATGGTGCCGCTGTCGTTGCTCTCCGCGCCGATGATGCCGGCGACATGCGTGCCGTGGTCGGCAGCGGCCGAGTCGTCGTCCGGATTGTTGTCGTCGTCGCCGACGTCGAGGCCGAGCACGATGTTGTGGTCGACCAGATTGTCGTCCAGGTCCGTGTGGTCGACATCGACGCCGCTATCGATCACCGCGACCATAACGCCGGCGCCCGTGCCGCCACGCGCATAGGCCGTCGAGGCGTTGATCGGCGAGAGATACTCGGAGGCGAAGTACTCCGTGTCCTGGTAGTCGTTATAGTCCAATTCGCCGGTGACAACGCCGAGCGCCTCGCCGTCGGCATTGGCGATCGAGACGATAATGTCGTCCGCCAGGGTGCCGCCTCCGCCGTGATTGTACTGGACGAGGCCGGCTTCCAGATCGCGCTGCGTAAAGCTGTCGCCGAGGCCGATCGCCTTGCCATTCAGCGTGATTTCGCCGTGGTCGGCGTCGCTGCGGATCGTGTAGACGATGCCGGAATCGTC
>DAINCG010000102.1:0-3456 GCA_036732525.1 Pseudomonadota bacterium
GGAGGAAGGCGCGGCCGATATCCTGCGTCAGGGCGAAATCCGCCTCCCAGTCGCCGGTGTTGCGGTCGTCCATGAAGATGCCGCCGACGCCGCCGCCGAAATACTGCAGCGAATAGGCGATCGACGGGATGGCGCGCGGCCAGTGGAACTCCATGCTGATCTGCTTCAGCGCCACGACCAGAAAATAGATGCTGCCGGTCCCGACGACCATGAAGGCGAGGGAGGCGAGAAGGACGGCGTTCCGGCGAAGCTTCGCCGACCGTTCGGACGGGTCGGACATCAGGGGCTCAGTGTCGGGAAAGGTGTTCCGTCCGCCGACTATACCCCTTGCCGGGCCGTCCGGCCTATGGCCGTATCGCACCGGCAACGAACCAAGAAAAGATCGGGGAGGTGCGGTCATGAGCCGACTGTTCGGCGACATGCGCCAGATCGGAGTCGTCGTCCACGACATCGAACGCGCGATGCGCCACTGGATCGACGTCTGCGGCGTCGGACCCTGGTTCTACGCGGAGCGCCTGCCGCTGACCGCGTTCAGCTATCGGGGCGAACGGCACGACGATATCCATGTCTCCGTCGCGCTCGCCAATTCCGGCGACGTGCAGATCGAGTTGATCCAGCAGCGCTGCGAGACGCCCAGCATGTACAAGGATTTCCTGGCCGGCGGCGGCGAAGGCATGCAGCACTGGTCGAGCTGGCCGGAGGACTACGACGCGCGCCTCGAACGCGCGCTGGCGAACGGCTACACGATCGGCCAGCAAGGCGACAGCGCGCGCGGCCGTTTCGTCTATCTCGCGAACGAAGGCCATCCCGGCACGGTGATCGAGATGGCCCACATGACCGACGGCCGCCGCCGCATCTTCGACGCCGTCCGCGCCGCCGCCCGGAACTGGGACGGCGGCGATCCGATCCGCATGGAATGGCCCGGCTGAACCGGGACCGCTTCAGGCCCGACCCGCGATCACCTCCCCCTGGTCCTGCGGCACATAGAAGAAATCGCCGGGCCGCCAGTCGTGGCCGAGGTCGCCCAGGAGGCGGCGCTGGCGCGGCGTGCAGCGATCGTAGAGATGCGCGGGCGGCGCGCCGAAGTCATAGGCCCGCAGGAAGAGCTGGCAGTAATTGTAGAGCAGCGTCTTCCGCGCCTTGCCGGAATGGTTCGGCGCCGGGCCGTGCCAGAGCGCGTGCGGGAAGAGAAAGCAGTCGCCCGCCTTGCCCTTCAGTTGGACGCAGCCCGGGCTGTGCGGGCCGAGCGGCGGCTCGCGGTCGTGCGGGAAGGGACGGAAGTGGCTGCCGGGGTAGACGGTGAAGGCGCCCGCGTCGTCCTCCTCCACGTCGGACAGAAGGTAAAGAGCCTTCATGGCGAGCGGACGGCTCGTCTCCGTCACGCGAATGCGCCTCAGCGCCTCGCCGCCGTCGGTGTGCGTGTAGCCCGGAAAATCATGGGTGGAAGGCCGTACGATCGCCTGGGACATGCTGAACAGGATGTCGGGGCCCATGATATCGACGACGAGGTCGAACACCTCCGGCCGGTCGATCAGGTCGATGAACGCCTGATGGTAGGGGAGGATGTCCCGCCGGTCCATGAACGCCTCCGGATTGTCCGGATCGGGGTTGTGCTCGACCCAGCCATAGTGGCCGCGCGGCAGCATCCCCGACATCGGCTCCCAGCCCGGCCGGGCGCGCATGGCGTCGATCTCGCCCGAGAAAAACTTGACCTCGTCCGGATCGAACACAGCTTGAAGATGAAGGTAGCCGTCGATCGCCCAGAGATCGCATTGTTCCGACGTCAGGGTTCGCATGTTCATGGCCGTCTCTCCCCAGCCTTTTTGGCGGATTTCCGCGAATCCTAGACGACCTTGGCCGACCCGCCAATCGGGCCCCGAGACGCCTTGAAATTAGTTCTTGCAGCGGGGCCGACACGCGATCATATAGCGCCTGCCCCAAAGGGCTGGAGGCCGGCGCGCCCGCGCGCAGACCAAGTCGCCTCCTCTCCCGCAAGGCGCTTTGCGCATCACGATCGCTGAAGCATTTTGCCAACCGCACGGGAGGGAGAACCACAACCCGATGCCCTATAAGCGTATCGTCGTGGACGGCGTTCCACACTACGGCAAGCACGTCATCCTGACGGCTTCCGGCTGCAATGACGCGCTCCTGGAAAAGGAGAAGATCGCGGACTTCTGCCGCGACATGGTCAAGCGGATCGACATGGTTCCGTTCGGCGAGCCGTTCGTCGAGCGGTTCGGCGGCGGCGATGAAGTCGGCATCTCCGCCGTCCAGCTGATTCAGACCAGCGCCATCACCATCCACACGAACGACGCCGCCCGCGACATGTACCTCGACGTCTTCTCCTGCAAAGACTTCGAGGCGTCGGACGTGCTGAAGTCCGTCGAGGACTGGTTCGCGCCGGGCTCCGTCGAACACCAGACCCTGCTCCGTAAATGAGCCGGTTCTATCCGGAGGCGCTCCCTCCGTTCGCGCATGAGCCGACCACCGACAAGTTCGCCATCCGCCCGATCGGCGGGAACGTTGGCGAAGGCGTCGTCGCGCTGCGCGGCTTCGAAGTCGGCGAGACCGTGTTCGCCTTCACCGGCTTCTATTCGAGCGAGATCACGCTCTTCACCCTGCAGGTCGAGCCGGGCCTCTACCTGCACGACCCTTACTTCATGGGGAAGATCCTGCACCGCTGCGACGCGAACTGCGACGTGGACATGCAGAAGCGGACGTTCACCGCCCGCAAGCCGATCATGGCCGGCGAGTGGGTCACGATGAACTACGATCAGACGGAAGATCAGCTCTTCCGGCCGTTCAACTGCGTGTGCGGGGCGAAGCCTTGCGGCGAAGGCTACGAGCCGGGCCGGCTGATCCAGGGCCGCGCCGTCGGCCGTCACATCAACGGCTGCGGCACGCCGCACCTCCACACGCGGCGCTAAGACAGTCGAACGGGCGCGGCGGGCCGCCGATTTCTGGCCCGCCGCGCTCGAATCTCATGGCGATCGGTCTATCATTGCTGCGACGCAAGGGAAGGATCGCATGAGTTCGACCGACGCCAAACTGATCATTCGCAATGCCGAGCTCCGGGACGTGCCGGAGATCGTCGCGATGTCGCACCGTGTCTATTCGAAGAAGCTCGGCTACACCGCGCCGCAGGTCCGCGGGCAGATCAACAATTTCCACGAGGGGGCCTTCGTCGCCGAATTCGAGGGCGCGGTCGTGGGATATTGCGCCACGACGATCGTCAAGGAATCGGTCGCGATGCGGCCGCACACCTGGGACGAGATCACCGGCGGCGGCTACGGCTCGCGGCACGATCCGGACGGCGACATCCTGTACGGCACGGAAGTCTCCGTGCACCCCGACTACCGCCGGCTCCGCATCGGCCAGCGCCTCTACCGGGCGCGGCGCGATCTCTGCGAACGGCTTGAGTTGAAGGGCATCGTCTTCGGCGGCCGCATGCCGGGC
>DAINCG010000102.1:3514-8063 GCA_036732525.1 Pseudomonadota bacterium
CGGGCTACCAGCGGCGGGCCAAGAACTTTCCGAACCCGGAAGACTATCTGGCGGCGGCGCTCGACCAGGAAATCCGCGACCAGGTCATCAGCTTCCAGCTGAAGCAGGGCTTTCGCGCCGTCGGCGTGTTCCGGAACTACCTGCCCGACGATACGGCGTCTGGCGGCCATGCCGTGCACATGCTCTGGGAAAACCCGATCGGCCAGGAACTGCCGGCCAACCGGACGACCCGCCCCGACCGGCGCCTGCCGGAACGGGTGCGCGTCGCGACCGTGCAGTTCCAGATGCGCCGCATCGATCGCATCGAGACGTTCGAGGAGCAGATCGAGTATTTCGTCGACGTCGCATCCGACTACGGGGCCGATTTCGTGACCTTTCCGGAGCTCTACACGACGCAACTCCTGTCGCTGGAGACGGAGAAGCGGCCGACCCGCGAGGCGCTGCTCAAGATCACGGAGTACACCGACCGCTATCGGTCGTTCATGGAGAACCTCGCCGTCTCCTATAACGTCAACATCATCGGCGGCTCGCACCTGACGCTCGACGACGACGAGAACATCCGCAACACCAGTTTCATCTTCCTGCGCGACGGCGCCGTATACACACAGGACAAGCTGCATCCGACCCCGTCGGAGCGCGAGTTCTGGAACATCAAGGGCGGCGACTCGCTCCAGGTCATCCCGACGGACTGCGGCCCGATCGGCGTCTTGATCTGCTACGACAGCGAGTTCCCGGAGCTCGGGCGCATCCTGGCCGACCAGGGCGCGCTGATGTTGTTCGTGCCGTTCTGCACCGACGAGCGGCGGGGCTATCTGCGCGTGCGCTATTGCTGCCACGCCCGGGCGATCGAGAACCAGATGTACGTCGTGATGTCGGGCGTCGTCGGCAATCTGCCGAACGTCGACGAGATGGACATCCACTACGCGGAAAGCGCCATCCTCACGCCGTCCGACTTCCCGTTCGCGCGGGATGCGGTGGCGGCGGACACGGCCGCGAATACGGAAACGATCGCGCTGGCCGACCTGTCCCTGCCGAATCTCCTGACAAATCGACAGAGCGGCACGGTCCGTAATTTCTCCGACCGGCGCTTCGACCTCTTCCAGGTCCGCTGGAACCGGCCGCGCCTGCGGCCCGAGAACAGCTGAGTCAGACGCCGACGGCGAAGCGGCTGGCGCGCTGGCGGATCGTCTTGGCAAGCGCCATGGCGACGATGACGCCGGTCTTCGGATTGGCCGGACTCGGCCGCATGTCCTCCCGGAAGGTCAGGCGGCCGGCGGCGCCCTCCGCCTCCAGATCGATCACGTGGTTGCGGATGGTCGGGTCCGCGACGATGACGAGCCGCGTCCGGTCGAGCCCCGCGCCGGCGAAGGCGGCCGCCGCCGAGATGTTCACATTGCCCGGATAGTGCGGCGCGCCTTCGCGCACGCTGCCCTCGAAGAGCACGTGGGGTTCGGTCAGCGACATCAGATCGACCAGGGCTTCGCCCGGCGTGCCGAGCCAGGCTTCCGGCGGCTTCCGGACCGTCACGGTGACGGCGTCGAGGCCGCCTTCCGCCATGCCCGCCAGCATGTCGAGCGCGCCGATGCCCGCCGAGGGCAAGAGCAGCCGGCCGCCGCCCGCGTCCGCCGCGGCAAGCAGGCGTTCGCGCAACGCGTCATCGATCAGCGCGCCGATCGAGGTGACGGCGACCTCCAGCCCCGCGCGCAGCAGCGGCTCGACATGGGCGCGCACGGCGGCATGTCCGGCGCCTTCGACGACGTAGTCCGGCTTCAGCGCGAGGAATTCCTCGACCGACGTCACGACCGGGACCGGCGCGTCGGGCCGCGGCGTTCGGGCAAGCGCCCCGACGAAGCGGACGTTCGGGGGAAAGCCGCCGGCGCGGTACTGCTCAACGAGGGGCGCGGCGACGGCGCCCAAGCCGATCAGGCCGACGTTCAGCCGCTCGGTCATTCGCCGCCGCCGATCACGCCCTTGGCGCGGAGATCGTCGATCTTCGCGTCGTCATAGCCCAACCGGTCGCGCAGGATCGCCGCCGTGTGCTGGCCGAGCGTGGGCGGCGGCTGGTATTCGCGCAGCTTCGAAGCGGAGAAATTGAGCGGCGAGCCGATCACCCGGATGCGGCCGGCTTTGGGATGCTCGACTTCCGCGACCATGCCGCGGGCGGCGACTTCTTCCGATTCCAGCGCCTCGCCGACCATGCGGACGGGGCCCGCCGGAAGGTGGCGCATGCGCTTCAGCCATTCGTCGCGCGGCTTCGTCCGGAAGATCTCCTCCAGAATCGCGAAGAGTTCCGGACGGTGTTGCAGCCGATCCGCCGGCTCCCGGAAGCGCGGGTCGTCGACCAGGTCGGGCCGCTCCAGCACGTCGCGGCAGAGCATGCCGTAGAGCCGGTTGGTGCCGAGCGCCATGTAGATCGGCCCATCGGCCGCCTGGAACAGGTTGGTCGGCGTCGACGTCATGTGCGAATTGCCGGCCCGCTTCGGCTGATCGCCGGAGCAGAGGTAGAAGAGGCCGGCATTGCCGAGCGAGGCGACCGCCATGTCCATCAGCGCCAGATCGATCCGCTGGCCCTGCCCCGACTGCGCCCGCGCCAGGAGCGCGGCGCAGATGGCGGCGACGGCCTGCAAGCCGGTCATCGTGTCGACCAAGCTCAGGGCATGACGCATCGGCGGGTCCGGTTCGCCGGTCAGCGACATCATGCCGGATTCCGCCTGCAGCACCGGATCGAAGCCCGGCCGGTCCCACATCGGGCCGGTCTGGCCGTAGGCGGAGACCGACAGATAGATCAGCTTCGGGAAACGGTCCTTCAGGCTCTCGTAGTCGAGGCCGAAGCGCTTCATGACGCCCGGACGATAGTTCTCCACCAGGACGTCGGTGTCCTCCAGGAGGCCGAGCAGGATCGCCTTGCCGTCCTCCGTCCGGGGGTCGAGCGCCAGGCTCTGCTTCGAGCGGTTGAAGGCCAGGAAGAAGTGGCCCTCGCCGCCGATGCTGGGCGTCGTCATGCGGCGCGTGTCGTCGCCCGCGTCGGGGTTCTCGACCTTGACCACGTCGGCGCCCATGTCGGCGAGCTGCTGGGTGCAGAGCGGGCCGGCGATAATGCGAGAGAAGTCCAGCACCTTGATGCCGGAAAGCGGCGGCGGCAGGGTCGCGCCGGCGGCGGTTTCGGGCGCAGTCATGGACGGGCGCTCCATGCCGCCTGAGCGTCCGCGCCGCCAGCGCCGAGCGCCGGGGCCGGTCGCGGATCGCCGAGCGGCGTTTGCCGGAAGCGCATGGGGTTGCGGATCGAGGGCACGCCGCCGCCGGCCGCCGCATCGACGATCAGGCCGCGCTCGACCGATTCGGGCGCCGTGACGGCTTCGGCCAAGTCGCGAATCGGGCCGCCCGGCACGCCGCCCGCCCGCATCTTGTCGATCCAATGGTCGCGCGGCATCGACTTGAAGAGCGGCAGCAGGATTTCGAAGAGCGCGTCGATATTGGCGACGCGGCCGCTGTTCGTCGCGAAGCGCGGGTCGGACATCAGCTCCGGCATTTCGACCATGTTCTCGCAGAAGCGCTTCCAGACCCGTTCGCCCGCGACCGTCATCTGGAACTCGCCGTCGGCGGCGGCGAAGACTCCGAGCGGCGCGGCGGCGGGGCTGCCATTGCCGTAGCGGGTCGGCCGGGCGCCGTTCACCAGGAACTGCATGGCGTAGTGGTAGCAAAGCACGACCGACTGGTCGTAGAGCGCGACGTCGACGTCCTCGCCCTCCCCGTCGTCCTCCCGCGCCGTGAGGCTCGCCAACATCGCCTGGACGACGCTCGCCCCGGCGGCGGCTGACGGCATGTGCAGGCCGGATCGCACCGGCAGGAAGTCCGACCGGCCGTTGATCGAGAGCCAGCCCGATTCCGCCTGGATGGTCGCGTCGTGAACCAGCTCGACGGCGTCGACGCCGTCGCCATAGGGCGTGACGCGTCCGACGACCAGCGGGGCGTCCGGGAGCAATACGCGCACGACGCCGTCGGGCGTGCCGTCGATCGCGCCGTCCGCCTGTTCGAGCAGGGCGGCAAGCGTCGTCCTGTCCCCCGGATCCTCGAGGTCGAGCACGAGCGAGGCCTTGCCGCGATGCAACGCATGGAAGACGGCGGGCGCGCCGTCGGCCGACGGCCCCGGCCAGCGGCGCATGGCGTCGCCTTCGGGGGGTTCGACCTTCACGACTTCCGCGCCGAGGTCGGCGAAATTACGGCCCGCATAGGCGACCGCCGGGCCTTCGCCGATTTCGACGATGCGCAGACCTTCGAGGGGGCCGCTCATTCCGCCGCCTCCTTCGCCTTCGCGCCGACGGCCGCGAGGGCCGCCGCGTCGTAGCCCAGCCAGCGAGACAGCACGTCTGCCGTATCCTGGCCGAGCGTCGGCGCGCCCTGCGCCGGTTTCAGGCCGCGCCGCTTGAGCCGCATGGGCGGCGCGAGTTCCGGCGCGTCGCCGAGCGTCGGGTGCGGCGACCGGGCGGCGAGGCCGCGCCGCATGGTCTCCGCCGAGGCCAGCGCTTCCGGCGTTTCGCGGAGGGCCGCA
>DAINCG010000102.1:8073-8771 GCA_036732525.1 Pseudomonadota bacterium
CCGGCACGCCGAGCCCGCGCAATCGTTCGACCCAGTAGGCGCCGGGCCGGCCGGCGACCGCCGTGCGGACCGCCATCTCAAGTTCGTCGCGCCGGGCGAGCCGCGCGTTCGCGTCGGCGAGCGCGGGATCTTCAGCCAGATCGTCCCGTGCGACCTCGCGCATCAGCGCCTGGAAGGCCTGGGTCGTGGGCGCGACGATCATCACCTGGACGCCGTCCGCGGCTTGAAACAGGTCCGCCGGCGCCGCCCAATGGTCCTTGTTGCCGATGCGCCGGGGCGTCGGCCCGCCCAGCATCTCGTGCAGCGCGAGCGGCAGGGTATTGAAGGCGCCGGTGTCGTAGAGCGGGACTTCGACGAACTGGCCCTTGCCCGTCCGCTTCCGCCGCCAGAGCGCTGCCAGGACAGCCAGCGCGCCGTTGAGGCCTGTGGTCACGTCCGTCATCGGGGTCGCGGTGCGCACCGGTTCGTGCTCCGGGAGGCCGGTCAGCGACTGGAAGCCCGATTCCGCCTGCACGACGGGGTCGTAGCCCGGCCGCTTCGCGAACGGCCCGTCCCGTCCATAGGCCGAGGTCGAGCAATAGATGAGGTCCTCGCGGCCTTGCGAAACCGTGTCGTAGTCGAGGCCGTATTTCGCCATGACGCCGGTCGAGAAGTTCTCGATGACGACGTCCGCCTGGTCGATCAGCGCACGAGCCGCC
>DAINCG010000102.1:8821-12804 GCA_036732525.1 Pseudomonadota bacterium
CCGGCGAGAGGCCCTTGTATTCCGGCGGCCGGTAGCCGCGCGTGTCGTCGCCGCCCTCCGGATGCTCCAGCTTCACCACCTCCGCGCCGAGGTCGGAGAGGATCATCGCGGCGACGGGGCCGGCGATGACGCGGGTGAAATCGACGACCTTGAGGCCGGTCAGCGGCGGCGCCATGCCCAAATCCTTCGCTATTCGAGAGTTTCGACGACGACGCCGTCGGCGATCATGCGTTCGATCTCCGCGTCGCCGTATCCCGCGAGCGCCGCCCGGCTGTCCTGACCGAGCAGCGGCGGCGCCTTGGGCGGGGCCACGGGCGTGCGGGAAAGCTTCATCGGGCTCGCGACCTGGGCGATCGGTCCGAGGCGCCTGTGCTCCGTCGTCGCGACCATGTCGCGGGCGCGGAGTTCGGGCGCGTCGAGGGCCTCGGCCACGTCGCGCACGGCGCCGACCGGCAGGCCGGCCGCGCGGAGCTTCGGGATCCAGGCCTCGCGCGTCCTTTCGCGAAGGATCGCGTTCAGCGTCTCTCGGCAATACGCCCGGTTGGCGACGCGGGTCCGGGCGTCGGTCAGTTTCGGGTCCTGCAGAAGTTCGGGTCGTTCCAGGCCGTCCTTGCAGAGGCGCTCCCACTGCCGCTCATTGCCGCAGACGAGGCAGATCATGCCGTCGCTGCAGTCGTAGAGGCCGAGCGGCTCGATGAAGGGATGGCTGCCGCCGTAGCGTTTCGGGCTGACGCCGGTCAGCAGCGCCGACTGGGCGTAGTTGACGACCGCGGCGGCCGCGCTGTCGAGCAGCGCCACGTCGATATGCTGGCCGACGCCGTCCCGGTCGCGGGCCCGAAGCGCGCCGAGGATCGCCTGGGTCGCGAACATGCCGGTAAACATGTCGGCATAAGAGACGCCGGTGCGGAGCGGCGGGCCGTCCGGCTCCCCGGTCATCCACATCATGCCGCTTTCCGCCTGGGCGATCGGGTCGTAGCCGGCGACCAGCCTGTTCGGGCTCGAATGGCCGTAGCCGGTGACCGAGCAGTAGATCAGGCCCGGATTGACCGCCGCGAGGTCGGTGTAGGCGAGGCCCTGCCGCGCCATCACGTCGGCCCGGAAGTTCTCGATCAGGATGTCGGCCTTGCCGGCAAGACGGCGCACCGCCTCCTGCCCGGACGGACTCGTGATGTCGAGCGCCAGGCTTTCCTTGTTGCGGTTGGTCGACAGGAAATAGGCCGACTCGCCCTGCTTGTCCGGCAGCGCGTCGAAGCGGCGCGTATCGTCACCGCCGTCGGGATTCTCGATCTTGATGACCCGCGCGCCGAGGTCGGCAAGCGCCATCGACGCCCATGGCCCCGCCAGCACACGGGTGAAATCGAGGACGACGACGCCGTCGAGCGGCGGCGCGGCGGACGGTTCAGGCATTGGGCGGATCTTCGTGGCGACGGACGTTCAGGCCACGAAATCGTGACCGCCCGACGGACGTCCGTCAATCCATCCGGGTCGGCCCTCTATCCGGCCGTCTTCGTTTCCGCCGCCTTGCGCTTCTCGAAGGCCGCCGCGAGGGCTTCCGCCTTCGATTGGCTGATGACCTTCCGCGCCCGAGCGAACACTTCGTCCTCCTCCTCGTCGACATGGTGGACGACGCGGTCGCGCAATTGCTTGAACTTCGCGATCCACGCGCCCTCGCTCATGTCGCTGTCCTCGAGCTCGGCGATCATGTCGTTCATCTCGTCGTGCTCGACGATGCTGTGGCGCGCCTTCTCCTGGGCGTCCGGCTCGCTGATCATCGCGGCGTAGAGCGTCTGCTCCTCGGCGTTGGCGTGCGCTTCGAGTTCCTGTTTCAGTTCCCGGAACAGGCGGCGGCGCTCGTCGGAAGCGCCGACCGTGTCCGCGATCCCGCCCATCAGGCCCTTCTGTTTGCCGTGGTCCTGAATGAGCCTCTCGTAAATGTCCATCGCCTTCGCTCCGCCGGTTGCTGACGGCGAAACGAACGCCTTCGGGCGGAAGCGGGTTCCCTAATGCGCCCCCGTGCGTTTGGCGCGCGCCGCCTTCGCCATCAGGTTCAGGCCCTCGACGACGATGGAGAAGGCGATCGCGAAGTAGAGGTAGCCGCGCGGGATGTGGAAGTGCAGGCCGTCGGCGATCAGAGCGACGCCGATCAGCAGCAGGAACGAGAGCGCCAGCATCTTCGCGGTCGGATGCCGCTGGATGAAGCTGGAAACGGGACCGGCCGCGAACAGCATCACAAGGATGGCCACGACGACGGCCGCGATCATGACTTCCACCTTGTCGGTCATGCCGACGGCGGTGATGATCGAATCGAGCGAAAAGACGAGGTCGAGCGCCATGATCTGCGCGACCGCCATCCCGAACGTCGTCCTGACGGCCCCGGACGGATCCGAGCTGTGGTCGTCTTCGACGGCGTGATGGATTTCGAGCGTCGCCTTGACCAGCAGGAACAGGCCGCCGGAAATCAGGATGATGTCGCGCCAGGAGACGGCATAGTCGAACGCGGTGAAGGCCGGCTGGGTCAGGCCGACGATCCATGCGATCCCGAGCAGCATCACGATGCGCATGCCCAGCGCGGCGATCAGGCCGACCTGCCGGGCGCGCGCCTGCTGTTCCGCCGGCAGCTTGGCCGCGACGATCGAGATGAAGACGAGGTTGTCGACGCCGAGCACGATTTCCAGCGCCGCCAGCGTCGCGAAGCTCAGCCAGACGTCGGGGTCGGCTAGAAGTTCCATCATGGATGCGTCTCAGCCCCGGGCCTTGATCTCGCGGACCTTGGCCAGAATCTCGGCCTCGGTGAGGTGGCCCCGCTCGACCACGCTCTTGCGCAGGCCGAGCAGCCAGCGGCCGTAATAGGGCGCGTTGTCGTAAGCGTCCTGGTCGAGCTCTTCCTGGGTGCGGCGCGAAACGTCCGACGTCATGCGCGGATCGACCTTGCCCATCAGCACCCGCATCGCGTCGACGCGCTTGTCGAACACGCTCGGCTCGTAGGGACTCTGGTCGATCGGGCCGGCCGGCTGGCCGCCATAATCCGATGGCAGTCTCGACATGCGCGCCGTCTCTCCGTCCGCGGTTCCGCAACAATAGCCCGGCTGTCCGTCCGGCGGAACCGCATCTTTCTGCCGGAGCCGCGCACAGCTATCTTGGGACTGAAAACGCCACACCCCGCCGGAGGTTCCTTCCCCATGGCCAACACGCTGAAGGACGACGCGCTCGCCTACCACCGCGCCGCGCCCGCCGGAAAGCTGGGGATCCAGGCCACCAAGCCGCTCGGCACGCAGCGCGACCTGGCGCTCGCCTATTCGCCCGGCGTCGCCGCCGCCTGCGAGGCGATCGTGCAGGACCCGAACGAGGCCGCATTGGTCACCGCGCGAGGCAATCTGGTCGGCGTCATCACCAACGGCACGGCGGTGCTGGGCCTCGGGCCGATCGGGCCGCTCGCCGCGAAGCCGGTGATGGAAGGCAAGGCGGTGCTGTTCAAGAAGTTCGCCGGCATCGACGTCTTCGACATTGAGGTCGACGCGCGCGACCCGGACCGGTTCTGCGACGTCGTCGCCGCGCTGGAGCCGACCTTCGGCGGCATCAACCTCGAGGACATCAAGGCGCCGGAATGCTTCGTGATCGAGCGCGAGCTGCGCCGTCGCATGAACATCCCGGTCTTCCATGACGACCAGCACGGCACGGCGATCATCGTCGCCGCCGCGGTGCTGAACGGGCTCCGGCTCGTCGGCAAGAAGCCGGAGGACGTGAAGCTGGTCGCGTCCGGCGCCGGGGCCGCGGCGATCGCCTGCCTCAACCTTCTGGTCGGGCTCGGCGTGAAGCGGGAAAACATCTGGGCGACCGACATCGCCGGCGTGGTGTTCGAAGGCCGCCAGCAGGAAATGGACGAGTGGAAGGCGGTCTATGCGCAGAAAACCGAGAAGCGCACGCTCGCCGAAGTGATACCGGGCGCCGACGTCTTCATGGGCGTCTCGGCGGCCGGCGTGCTG
>DAINCG010000103.1:0-2324 GCA_036732525.1 Pseudomonadota bacterium
TATACTGTTCGCAACCACCATCAACTTCGCCGTCATGGGCCGCTTGCGAAAACGCGCGCTCGAATATGCGCGGTCGGGCAGCCGGGGCTTCGACGAACTGTGGCGCATGGGCGCCCTGTCGCTCCGCCTGCCGAGCGAGGCGGCCAGCGAAATCCGCGGTCCGGACGACGACTGGCGGGCCTTCGCGCGGTCGCGCCTACCCCGCACCAGGGCGGAGCGTGAAGGATGACCGGGCGACGTCAACGGGAGCGTCGCGCGACGGAAGCGGAGGTCGACCTCTGGCGCCGCGCGGTCGCCGAAGCGAAGCCGCTGCCGGGCCGCAAAGCGCCGCCGCCGCCGGCGGCGGTCGATGGCGTACGGCCGGCTCCGGCGGCGCGTCCCGCCCGCCGCCCGCCGACGGATCCGCCCGCCCTTGCTTCGCCCATCGGCCCGAACTCACCGCTTGCCCGGCCGCTCGACCGCGCCACTCACACGCGGCTCCGGCGCGGCCGCCTGCCGATCGAAGGCCGGATTGACCTGCACGGGATGACGGCGGCGGAAGCGCGGCGCAATCTCGCGACGTTTCTGCGCGCCAGTCAGGCCATGGGCCGCCGCGCCGTGCTGGTGATCACCGGGCGGGGGCGTGACCCCGACCGGCTTGGCCGGGGCGTGCTGAAGCGCGAAGCGCCCCACTGGCTGGACGGCATGAAAGATATCGTCGCCGGTTACGGTCAGGCCGATCGCCGACATGGCGGCGACGGCGCGCTCTACGTGCAGCTCCGCCGCAAGGACAAGGCGGGACCGTCATGACGCCGGGCGCGATCGTCGCCGCCGCGATCGAGGCGCTGGAGGCGCAGGCCGCCGCCGGGGCCCCGCTGGACGCCGCCCTCGGCCGCTATCAGCGCGACAGGCGCTATATCGGCGCGAAGGACCGCGCGGCGCTGGCCGCACGGGTCTATGGCGCCGTGCGTCGGCAGGCGCGGCTGGACTGGCGTCTCGCCGCCGTCGGCGCGGACCCGACGCCGCGGCTGCGCGTCCTGGCCGATCTCGTCCTCGAAGACGGCCTGGAGCCCATGGCGGTGCAGGCGATGCTGGCGTCCTCGCGCCACGGGCCGCCGCCGCTCGACGATGCCGAATTTCTGCTGCTCGCGGCGCTCGGCGCCGGCCCGCTCGAAACCGACGACATGCCGGACGCCGTCCGGTTCGAATGCCCGGATTGGGCATGGCCCGGCTTTCAGGCGGCGTTCGGCGCGGCCGCGGGCGATGAACTTCGTGCGCTGCAGGCCGAAGCGCCGCTCGACCTCCGGGTCAACCGTCTGAAGGGCGACGTCGCGGCGGCGCTCGCGGCGATCCGCGACATCGGCGTCGATGCCGCCCGGACGCCGTATTCGCCGATTGGCATCCGCCTGCCGCAGCGCATCGCCCTCGGTCGGCTGCCGGGGCTCGCAGACGGTTTGCTCGAGCCGCAGGACGAAGGTTCGCAGCTGGTCGCCCTGGCGGTCGGCGCCGAAGCCGGCGAGCAGGTGGTCGATTTCTGCGCCGGGGCTGGCGGAAAAACCCTGGCGCTCGCCGCAGAGATGGGGAATCGCGGTCAGATCCATGCGCTCGACGTCGATGGCCGGCGGCTTGAACAGTGCGCGCGGCGAGCGGCGAAGGCGGGCGCGGACACCATTCAGCGCCGGGTGATCGCGGCGGGCGCGGACGGCTGGTTGAAGCGCCGACGTGGCGGTTTCGACCGAGTTCTCGTCGACGCGCCATGTTCCGGCGTCGGCGCCTGGCGGCGCAACCCGGACGCCCGCTGGTCCCGGCGCCAGCCGGCGCTCGCCGAGCTGACGGCGCTGCAGTCGTCCATCCTGGACCGGGCGGCGCGCCTCGTTCGGCCGGGCGGTCTCCTCGTCTATGCGACCTGTTCGCTTCTGCCCGAAGAGAACGCCGATCAGGTCCATGCCTTCCTGGCGCGGTCCCCGGCGTTCCGTCTCGATCCGCCGGCGGACTTCCCGGCGCCGCTGGACGGGCCGTTCCTGCAGCTGACGCCCGCCCGCCACGGTACGGACGGCTTTTTCGTCGCCTGGCTCAGACGATCCGAAAGTACAGCCAGTCCGGCAGAAGACGCGCCAGCCTGAACATTTGGGCGAAGCCCCAGGGGTAGTAGCCACGGAACGCGGAGCGCTCGAGCAGCTTGCGCGTCCGCCGGGCGGCCTCCTCCGGCGACATGATGAACGGCATCTTGAAGTCGTTCTTTTCGGTCAGCCGCGTTTCGATGAAGCCCGGGTTGATCACCTGGACCTTGAAAGCGCCTTTCGGCAGGTCGGCGCGGATCGATTCGGCGAGATGGATGATCCCCG
>DAINCG010000103.1:2391-4363 GCA_036732525.1 Pseudomonadota bacterium
CCCGTTCGACGAGCGTCGGCAGCGCCGCGCCGAGCGCGCGGGCTGCGCCGGTCAGGTTCACGTCGAACATCGCCTCGGCGGCGTCCGCGTCCCATTCGGCGGCGGACATCGGCTCGTAGAGCCCGGCGCAATAGATCACGCCGTCGAGCGGCGGCAGGGATGCGAAAGCGCTTCCGACGCTGGCCGTGTCCCGAAGGTCGAGCGGCGCGACGACCGCGGGCGTCGGGAGCTCCGCCGCCAGCTCCTCCAGCCGATCCCGGTTCCGGGCGGACAGGCAAAGGCGCGCGCCGGCGCCGGCCAGTTCGCCCGCGAGCGCTCGGCCAAGCCCCTCGGAGGCCCCTACCAACCAGTATGTCTTTCCATCCCAGGATGTTGACATCAAGCAGGGTCCTTGACCGGACGGAAGACTGCGATCAGCTCGGCCGCCTTGAATCCGAACTTCCGCATTTCGGATCGGTTGACGATGGCGCCGTCGGGCGCGCGGTAGAGCCAGTCGACGACATCCAGAACATGCCCGCCGGCGCGCTCCGGCAGACGCAGCCTGTAGGTCATGCGCAGGGCGTCGCCGCGGATCTCGCCCTTCGCGTCGCCCTCGACGTCGTCCGCCGTCGCAGTGAAGCGTCGCCCGTCCGCGTCCGTCCGGATGCGCCACTGCCGCCGATCCGTCGCGCCGCCGCCATAGACGAAGGTCTCGTCGAGCACGCCCGTCGCGCCGTCGAAGGCGCCTTCGATGTCGGCGGAGAAGCGCGAAACGACGCGCCCGGTATAATCGTAGATTACGCCGCTCGCCGCGAACCGGCCTTCCAGCATGTCGGCGACCGTCGTCGTGGCTGCCGCGTCGGCATAGTCCTCCAGGCTCTGAGCGCGGAAGCTCCAGAACGCCTCGCGGCCGAAATACAGGCCGAGCGCGATCAGCGCCCCGGCCAGCAGCCAGCCAAGATTGCTCAGCATCGTGTGGCCTCCCGTTCGAGCGGCGTCGCGGCGAGCGCAACCAGGGCCGCCGCCTTTATGACCGATGGGGCCGCGGCGTAGGCGAGCGCCAACGCGGTCAGCGACGCGGCCGAGTTGCCTGGCCCCGGCTGATATCCCGCGACGTCGAGCGCCGGCATGGCGAGGCCCGCCGCGAGCGCGAGAGCGGCCTTGTTGACGAACCCCCAGAGCCCGAAGGCGATCGCGCCGTCCTGGCCGAGCGCATCGAGGCGGCGCGCCAAGAGCGCCGGCAACAGGGTCATATCGGCGCCCATCGCCGCGCCGGACCCGATCGCGATCAGGTAGAACGCCGGCCAGTCGCCGGACCCGAGCGTGGCGGCGACCAGGAAGATCGCGATGGCGGCCGCCATACCCGCGAGAAGCGCCCGTTTGGGGCCGAAGCGTCGCGCCGCGCGGGCCCAGGCCGGGGCGGCGGCGGCCGCCGCCACGAAGAAGGCGAGCAGCGCAGGTCCCGCATGGCCGGGGGCTTCGAGCCGGTCTTCGACGAAAAACAGGAAAAGCGTTGCGGTCAGGCCGGTCGGCAGCGCGTTTAACAGCCCGATGCCGAGCAGGCGCCGGAGCGCGGCGTCGCGCCAGCACGCGCGCAGCGCCGCACGCTCGCCGCCTGTCGCCTGACGTCGCGGCCAGCGGCCGCGCATTTGCCAGAGCGCCAGCCCGAGCAAGGCCGCGAAGGCGACCGCGAACAGGCCGAAGGCGGCCTTGCGGCCGATCACGGCCGACGCCGCTTCCGGCAGAACGCAGGCGACGGCGACGCCCGTCAGCACGCCGGCCTCGCGCCAACCCGCGATGCGCTCATGCCCGCCCGGGAGCTGTTGGCCATAGGCGACGCCGCTTGCATAGAACAGGATCTGGAGCGCGCTGAAGCCCGTGAAGACGATGGCGAGACCGACGACCAGGCTCAAGGCGGGCTGACCCGGGGTAGCGGGCAGGAACAGCACCAGCGCGCCCGCGCCCAGCATGAGGCCGACACCCAGCGCGATCC
>DAINCG010000103.1:4417-8954 GCA_036732525.1 Pseudomonadota bacterium
ATCCTGAATGAAGTCGAACGCGCGTAGGCCGAGCAGCAGCAAGCCGACCGTCGCCAGGCCGATGCCATACTCAGCGGCATAGAGGTTCGGCGCGTGGATGTAGATCGGCGGCCCGGCGAAAGCGAGCGCAGCGCCAAACGCCGCGTAGCGGGGAAGGAAGCCTCTCGCGCCTGCTGCGTCGGTCATTTCGACCCGTCGTCGGCGCCAATCAGCTTGGCGGTCGCTTCGGGGAAGAGACTGTCGCGGCTGAGCCAGATGCCGAAGAACGACTCGCGGAGACCGGGCGCCTCGAGCTCACAGCGCATGTCGCCGTTCAAATAGAGGCGGGCGGTGTCCGGCCCGCGGCTGACCGCGGTGATCCGGTCGCCTTCGCCGACATCCGATACGCACGCGTTGAACGTCTTGCCGAAGTCGTAGAACGCGCTTTCCGGCCGACGCGACAGACGCGCCATTTCCTCGACCGTCTTTTCGGTGAGCTGTTCCGCGGTGAAGTCCCGCGCGTAAGTCAGCGAAAGCGCGAATGGCGACGTCCAGTCGAAGGACGGATTGGCGCTCCACAGGCTCGCGTCGAAAACCGTCCAGAACATCACCCGGAACGCGGTCTCGCCGACCTTGGTCTGCGCCTCCGGCGCGCCGACGAGTTCGGGCGGTTTCTCGGCGACCGCGGGCGCAGCCGCCGTCAGGCCCAGGACGAGCGTTCCGATACGCAGCAGTTTGCTAGGCATGTCGAAGCTCCACTTGCACCACGTCGGTGCGGCCGATCGCGAAGGCGGCCGCGCAGATCGCCAGGTAGTAGCGCCAGCCGCGCACAAAGCTCTCGTCGTAGCCGAGCCTGGCGATTTCGGGCCCTGCGCGCTCGAAATCCGCCAGCCAGCGCCTGAGCGTCGCCGCGTAGTCCTGCCCGAATGCGAACATGTTCTCGGCCTTCAGGCCGGCGGCGGTCGCGGCCGCGCGAATCTTCTCGGGCGACAGCAGCATGCCGCCGGGGAAGGTGTACTGGCCAATGAAGTCCGACCGGCTGCGGTAGTCGTCGAAACGCTCGTCCTCGACGACGATCGCCTGGATCGCCGCCCGTCCGCCCGCCGCGAGACGGTCCTTGAGGACGCCGAAATATGTCGGCCAGTAGCGTTCGCCGACCGCTTCGACCATCTCGATCGAGACGATCGCGTCGAACTGCCCTTCGACATCGCGATAGTCCTGCAGGCGAATGTCGGCCTGCCCTGCGAGCCGGTTCGTGCTGTAGGCGTGCTGCGCCGGCGAGACAGTAATCGCCGTTACCTCGCGTCCCGCTGCGACCGCCGCTTCGGCGAATCCGCCCCAGCCGCAGCCGATTTCGAGCAGCCGCGGTCCGGCGCCGGCGGTGACGTCGAGCAGCCTGCGGTACTTGCGGCTCTGCGCTTCGGCGAGGTCTTCGTCCGGGTGAGCGAAGATCGCGCTGGAATAGGTCATGCTCGGGTCGAGCCACAGACGATAGAAGTCGTCGCCGACGTCATAGTGCGCCTGGATGTTCCGCACGCTGCCGGCGCGCGTGTTCCGGCGCAGCAGGCGGTCGGTCAGGCGAAAGGCCAGGCGCTGCGCCCAGCCGGGCTGCAGCGCCGAACCGAACGCCGCCTGGTTGGTCAGTGCGACCGCGGCCAGGGTCTCGATGTCCTCGCTGTCCCAGAAGCCGGCGACGTAAGCTTCGCCCCAGCCGACGTCGCCGCGGGCGGCGAGCGCGGTCAACGCCCGCCAGTCGCGAATGTCGACATCGGCGACGGGCGCGCCGGCGCCCAAGCGCACGCGGCGGCCGTTCGGCAGGCGGGCGTCGATCGAGCCCCAGTCCATGCGTGCGCCGATCGGTTCGATGCGGCTCGGCGCCCGGCGTTGGCCGGCCGGGGGCATGGCGTCGCGCGGAAGCGCGGCGGCGTCAGTCATAGCGTAGCCTTTATCCGGTGACGTGGGTGTCGGGCGGCGTCGGCCGGGCGCGGAACCGCGCGCCCTTCAGCCAGAGTTTCAACGCCTGCCAGTGAATGAGGCCAATGGTGCGCGCGCCGCCGAAGGGCCGGCGCGTCAGCAGCCGCAGCGCTGACCTGGCGTCGAGCGGCTGCAACAGACCGTCCAAGGTTGCGACCATGCCGCCAGCGTCGCGGCGATGTTCGATGCGGACGGCGATGCGCCGGCCTTCGAACGCGAAGCGAAAGGCGTAGTCGCCCGCGACGTCCTGGAACGGCGAGACATGCATGCGCTTCGGGCGAACGATCCGTGCGTCCGCCGTCAGCGCGGCGCCGTCCTCCGCCCGGCAGACATAGGCGTGGCGGTCGCCATAGGTGTTGTTGACCTCCGCCAGAACGACACGGACGTCGCCGGCCGCGTCGCGGAACAGCCAGAAGCTGACCGGATTGAAGACGTAGCCGAAGCGTCGGGGCTGGGTCAGCAGCCAAGCCTCGGCCAGATCTTCCGTCGTGGCGCCGGCGGAGCGCGCCGCAGCCTCCGCCCACGCCAGCGGATCGGCGTCCCCGGCGCCGTAGTCCCGGTGCGAGATCGAGAGCGGCGCAAATCGGCCGCCGCCATAGGGCCAGCGTGGGCGGCCCGGGCTCATCCGCACCAACACGTAGTCGACCCGGTAGACGAAAGCATTTGCGGGCGCATCGCGGCGCGCATGATAGGTGCGCCCGTCCAGCAGCGCGACGCCGGATGCGGGCCAGTCCACGCCCTTCGCCGACCTGTCACGCCCCGGCGGAATATCCGCCGTGACCGCCCCGGCGGCTGCAAATGTTGTGGCCGTCACGCCCATGCCGGCGTCGCTCCCAGCGCTTCCGCCGCGGCGAGACCGCTGGCGAGGCCATCCTCGTGAAAGCCATAGCGGGCATAGGCGCCCGCGAACCAGAGACCATCGCGCCCCTGCACGCCGCCCAGCGCCGACTGCGCCTCGACGGCGGCGCGGTCAAATATCGGATGCGCGAAGGTCGTCTCGTCGTGGATCTTGGCTTCGTCGATCGGCTGGCTGGGGTTCAGGGTGACGAACAGCGGCTGATTGTTCGGCAGGTTCTGCAATCGGTTCATCCAATAGGTGACGCCGACTTCGGCGCTCGCCGCGTCGGACCGTCCCTGAAAATTCCAACTCGACCAGCAGCGCCGGCGTTCCGGCATCTGACGCGCATCGCTGTGCAGAACGGCGCGGTTCGGCCGGTAGCGCAGCGCCCCCAGGATCCGGGACCGGTCGGGTCCCGGATCGGCGAGCAGTCGCAGGGCTTGATCGGAATGGCAGGCCAGGATGACCGCGTCGAAGCGCTCCGGCGCCGAGCCGCGGGCGCGGACCGTCGGCCCGGCCGTCGCCTCAACCGCTTCGACCGGCGCCGCCAGGCGGATTTCGCCGCCGGCGCGGCGGATGGCGGACGCGAGCTTCTCGACGTAGACGCGGCTGCCGCCTGTCACCGTGCGCCATTCCGGCTGTCCGGTCCGGGCGAGCAGGCCGTGATTGGCGAAGAAGCGGACCAGGGTCGACGCCGGAAACGCCAGCACGTCGCGCTCCGGCGCGCTCCAGATCGCGCCGGCGAACGGCGCCAGGTACCATCGCCGGAACGCGTCGCCGAGCTTGAGTTCGTCCAGAAGCGCGCCGAGCGACAGCTCCGGACGATCGAGCGCGATGTGGGCGTCCCGATTGAACCGCAGGATGTCGAGCGTCATGCGGACGAAGGACGGACGAACGAGATTGCTGCGCGTCGCGAAGAGCGTATCGAGGCTTCGGAGCGCGTACTCCATCCGCCCGCCGTCGAAGCTCGCCGCGAACGACATGTTCGACGCTTCCGTCGGCACGTCGAGCTTCCGAAACAGGCCGGTCAGTCGCGGATAATTCCGCTCATTGTAAACGATGAAGCCGGTGTCGACCGCGAGCCCGCGCGCGACGACGGTGCGCGCATGGCCGCCGAGGCGTCCTGCCGCCTCGAAGACGACGACGCGGTTGTCGCCTGCCAGGGCGTAGGCCGCGCCTAGGCCTGAGATTCCGCCCCCGACGACGGCTATGCGCCGGCCTCTCGGCGGATGCGCAGTTTCGAACGGCATGTGCTACCTTACGCGTAGTTATTTGGGCCGTCTTACGCTTTCGCGTCCGGTTTGGATTGTTCCAGCCGTGTTTCGCGGCGACGTAATCCAAAGCCGCGACATTTACGTAGATGCGTGCAGAGCCTTGGTTTCGTGAACAGCCGGTCGATCAGTGGCGCGGCGCGAAGACTTGAGAATGAACGATCATGACGGTCACCCATCATGTCAGCGAAGATCTGCTTTTGGAGCACGCGTCCGGCGCGCTGGATGCAGGTTGGAGCCTTGCCGTTGCGACGCACCTCGCGCTCTGTCCGGTTTGCCGCGAGCACGCCCGGATGCTCGACGCGATCGGCGCGGCGGCCTTGGAGGCGCTTGAGCCCGAACAGGTCTCGCCTGCGGCGTTCGAGGCCTTGATGCGGCGGATCGACGAGGAGCCAGGCGCGGTCCAGGACCCTGTCGCCTCGGCGTCGCCGTCCGTCCCGGCGCCGCTTCGACCCTATGTATCCGGCGATTTCGA
>DAINCG010000103.1:9044-10790 GCA_036732525.1 Pseudomonadota bacterium
AGCCACCGCGGACGCGAGTTGACGCTGGTCATAAGCGGCAGCTTCACAGACGGGGCCGATCTCTACGGTCCGGGCGACATCCAGGACGTCGACGAAACGGTGTCGCACACCCCGGTCGCCGGCGCCGGCGAGATGTGCGTCTGCCTGGCCGTCAGCGACGCGCCGCTGCGCTTCAATCGCCTTCTGCCGCGTCTCGCCCAGAAGATCGCGCGAATTTAAAGTCCGTCCAGGAAGTCCCGCGCCGCCTCGCGGATGGCCCGTCGGCGGCTGTCCGGGAAGCCGTCGAGCGTCTTGTAAGGAAACTTGAGGCGCGGGTTGCCGCCGAGCTGCCGGCGGTTCCGGCTGAGGAAATCCCAATAGAGGTAGTTGAAGGGGCAGGCCTCGGGCCCGAGCTTTTGCCTCACGTCATAGCGGCAGCCGGCGCAGTAGTCCGACATCCGGTCGATATAGGCCCCCGAGGCGGCATAGGGCTTGGATGCGAGCAGCCCGCCGTCGGCGAACAGCGCCATGCCGTGGGTGTTCGGCAGCTCGACCCATTCGAACGCGTCGGCGTAGACGATCAGGTACCACGCCTCGACTTCCGCCGGCGCGATGCCGGCGAGCAATGCGAAATTCCCGGTCAGCATCAGCCGTTGGATGTGGTGGGCGTAGGCGCGCCGCTTGGTCTGGCCGATCGCCTCCGCGAGGCAGCGCATGGACGTGTCGCCGGTCCAGTAGAAGTCAGGTAGCGGCCGATCGGCGTTGAGCGCGTTGCTGTCTGCGTAATCCGGCATCTTCAGCCAGTAAATGCCCCGGACATACTCCCGCCATCCCAAAATTTGGCGGACGAACCCTTCGACGGCGTTGATCGGCGCGGCCCCCGCCCTGTAGGCGGCCTCCGCCCGGTCGCAAACCTCGCGCGGGTCGAGCAGGCCGATGTTCAGATAGGGCGATATCGCGCCGTGAAAGAGGACGTCCTCGTCCACCGCCATCGCGTCCTGATAGTCGCCGAAGCGGGCCAGGCGATGTTCGACGAAATCGTCGAGCGCCACGAGCGCGTCGGCACGCGTCACCGCCCAGGCGAACGGGCGGAGGTCGCCGAAGTGGTCCGGGAACGTCGCTTCGACGAGGTCGAGCACCGCCGTCGTCGTCGCATCGGGCGCGAACTCGGGCGCGGGCGGCAGCCTGACGTCCTTCGGCAGGCGCTTGCGGTTTTCCGGATCGAAGTTCCAGCGGCCTTCGACGGGGCCCTCCTCGTCCATCAGAATGCCGGTCTCGCGCCGCATGTCCCGGTAGAAGTATTCCATCCGAAGCTGCTTGCGCCCCTCGGCCCATCGCCGGAACCGGGCGCGGGACGCGAAGAAGCGGTCGTCTTCGCGTATCTCGACCGGCGTCTCGATGTCGTCCTCGAGCTGCCGGAAGGCCTGCAGCAGCCGGTGCTCGCCCGGCGCTGTCAGAACGATCCGGTTCGGCTCGTGGCGTGCGGCCGCGCGCTCAATCTCGGCCGGCAGGTCGCCCGCATTCTCCGGGTCGTCCAATGCGATGTAGTCGACGCGAACCCCTTCCGCGCGCAGGTCGTCCGCGAAATGGCGCATGGCGGCCAGCACCAGCGCGATCTTCTGTTTGTGATGGCGGACATAGGTCGTCTCCGCGCGCACTTCCGCCATCAGCACGACGTCGCGTTCGGGATCCAGGTCCGCGAGGCTGGCGACGTTGCGGGTCAATTGGTCGCCGAGGACGATGCGCAGCGCCTCCGTCACCATGGAA
>DAINCG010000103.1:10868-12791 GCA_036732525.1 Pseudomonadota bacterium
TCGCGAACGGCTCGGACAACGGCGTCGCGGTCGTGCCGGGGTGCAGGGCGACGCAGACGGCGTCCGGCCGGCGCCGGCCGAGTTCGATCGCCACCGTCCTTACGAGCTGGTTCAGCGCGGCCTTCGAGGCCCGATAGGCATACCAGCCGCCCAGCCGGTTGTCGCCAATGCTGCCGACCCGCGCCGAAAGTGTCGCGAAAACGCTCTTGCCGCGCGCCGGGAGCCGCGGCAGGAAGGCCTTCATCAGCAGCGCCGGCCCGATTGCGTTGACGGCGAAATTCGCCGCCAGGAAAGCGGCGTCGATATCTTCGAGCCGCTTCTCGGGCAGGCGGCCCGGCGCATGCAGCAGCCCGGTCGCGTCGAAAACCAGCCGAACCTCCGCGTCCTCAAGACTGTCGGCCGCCGCTCGAATGCTCGCGTCGTCCTCAAGGCGGAGCGGCGTCGGCCCGGAGCGGCTGAAGCGCCGAACGCTGCGGAACGCCGCGGACGCGACGAGACCATCGGCGATCGCACCGCCGATGCCGCCGCCAGCGCCGATGACGACGGCGACGCCGTCGGGTGGAAAACTCTGCATGGAAGCGGAATTAGGGCCCGGCTTCGGCGCGGACAGCGTTTGCGTCGAGAATATGAACGCCGATCCGCAAGCGGCCGCTGCGAACGGGAGATCGCTGTGCGGTCAAAATAAAAAAAGCGATTTATCGTCGGAATATATAGACGTTGCTTAGATTGTTCTGGTAACAGATTCCCATGCGCACGCACCGCCCGCTTCGACATCGGCTGGCGCCAATCCTGTTGGCATTGCTGGCGATCTGTCTCTTCCGACCGGCCGCGGCCGAGCCGCCGAGCGCCTACATCGTCATCGACGCCGCGTCCGGCCGTTCGGTCCTGTCCAAGGATCCCGATCTGCTGGTCCATCCGGCGTCGCTGACCAAGATGATGACGCTCTATCTGCTGTTCGACGCGCTCGACGACCGGAAGGTCCGTCTCGGCACGCCGATCCGCTTCTCGAAGAACGCCGCCCGGCAGCCGCCGTCCGATCTCGGCGTGCCCTATCGCGGCTCGATCACCGTCAAGACGGCGATCCTCGCGCTCGCGGTCAAATCCGCAAATGACGTGGCGGTCGCCGTCGCCGAGAAGGTCGCCGGCTCGGAGCGCGCCTTCGTGGCGCGGATGAACGCCAAGGCGCGTGATCTCGGCATGGCGCGCACCAATTTCGTCAATCCGTCGGGTCTGCACGCGCCGGAGCAGGTGTCGACGCCGCGCGATCTGGCACAGCTGGCGCGGGCGCTCCGTTATAAGCACAAGAGCTACTACAAGTACTTCCAGACGAAGCAGTTCACCTATTCGGGCCGGACGATCCGCACGCACAATCATTTCGTCCGCAAGTATGACGGCGCGGACGGCATCAAGACCGGCTATGTGCGTGCTTCAGGCTTCAACCTGGCGGGTTCGGCCGTGCGGGACGGCCGGCGCTTGATCGGCGTCATCGTCGGCGGCCAGTCCGCGTCCCAGCGCGACCTCGATCTGATGGGCGTGATGGACGCCGGATTCCGGGTCGCGGGCAGTCTGCCGGCGCCGCGCTATGCTGGCATCGCCCCGGTCGGCGTCGATTTCACGACGGGACTGCCGGCGCTGCCGCCGCGGCGCGACGGCGTGCCGGCGCCCGAACTCGCGGACGACGATGCGTCGCCAATCGTCATGGCGTCGGCCGAGGTCAGCGATATTCCGTCGCCGCCCCGGCGCAGCGATCCGGCGCCGGGCGCCTATGCCGCGCAGGTCGGCGCCGTCTCCAGCGAAAAGGCCGCGGCGTTGCTTGCGGTGACCCGTCTGAAGGCGCTCGGCCGCATCGTCGCCGGCGGCGAACCGGCGGTCGTGACGCTGGACCTTGGCGACGGCCGGCAGATCTACCGGGCGCGGATCCAC
>DAINCG010000104.1:0-4040 GCA_036732525.1 Pseudomonadota bacterium
GCTTTGCGCTGTTGCGCTGGGGCGTCGCGGCCATTGGTTGCTGGGTGATGACGGCGCCGCTGATCTTCTGGGCGCCGACCCAAGCCGCATATCTGAACGGCACGCTGGTCGGCGCGCTGATCGTCGGCCTCGCCGTGGCCGCGCGGCCGCCGCCCGGCGTCAGCCGCGTCGCGGCCATGACCGGGCCGACCGTGCCGCCGGGATGGGACTATTCGCCGTCCGACTGGTTCCAGCGGCTGCCGATCATCATCCTCGCCTTCGTCGGACTGTTCGTCTCGCGATATCTGGCGGGCTACCAGCTTGGCCATATCGACGGCGTCTGGGATCCGTTCTTCGCCGGCGCGCCCGGCGACGCCAAGAACGCGACGGAGGAGATCATCACCTCTCGGGTGTCCGAAGCCTGGCCGGTGCCGGACGCCGGTCTTGGCGCGCTCACCTACATGCTCGAAATTCTGACCGGGATCGTCGGCTCCTCGCGGCGCTGGCGCACCATGCCCTGGCTGGTGCTGATCTTTGGCGTCCTGATCGTGCCGCTCGGCGTCGTGTCGATCACCTTCATCGTGATCCAGCCGATCGTGCTTGGCGCCTGGTGCACGCTCTGCCTTGTCGCGGCGGCGGCGATGCTGCTCCAGATTCCCTATTCGATCGACGAGGTCGTCGCGACGCTGCAGTTCCTCGATCGGCGACGCCGGGCCGGACGGCCGATGCTGAAGGTGTTGCTGACCGGCGATACGGACGACGGCCCCGATCAGCGCGAGATCGACGATTTCGCCCGCCCGCCGCGGGTCATTATCGGCGAAATGCTGGGCGGCGGCGTCGGTCTCAGTTGGTCGCTCCTGGCGTCGATGGCGATCGGCGTGTGGCTGATGTTCACGCGCCTGACCGTCGGCGCGGAGGGCGCGATGGCGAACGCGGACCATCTGATCGGCGCGCTGGTGCTGACGGTGTCCGTGACTGCGGCGGCGGAGACGCTTCGGCCCGTCCGCTTCCTGAACGCCTTGCTTGGCACGGCGCTCGCGATCATGCCGTTTATCGTCGTCACGCCGGTTTCGCATGCGGAGACGATTTCCGAGGTCCTGTGCGGCCTGGCGCTGATCGTCCTGGCCATGCCGCGCGGCAACGTGCGCCACAGCTACGGCGGCTGGTCGCGGCTGATCGTTTAGAGAAGGATGTCGGGAGAAGCGAGGATGGCGAGCGATAGAGAACGATCTCCGAAAGGGAGCGGCGATGCGCCGCCGCCGGTCGATCAACTCGTAACGCGGCGTCAGATCTTCGAGATCATGAGCTACGAAGGCTATTCGGCGGACCAACGCAAGGACTGGCTGAAAAGCGCGCTGACCTATGCCGCCAAGCGGCATGAGGAGGCGCCGTCCGACGAGACGGCGACGACCCTGCGGACGATACGGGAAATGGAGGACTTCTCGGAGGACGACATCGCGTCCGGCGAGGGGCCGCCGCACGAGAAGGACGAAGACCGCTGAAGCCTGGGGTCCGGACCCCAGGTCGTGTCGCAGTCGGCTTGCAGATGCTTTCGAGGAAAGAGGCGGATGAAGCGAACGGACCATGTTGCTGAGCTGACAGCGGATCTGCCGGAGAGCGCGCACCCTGAATGGATGGCGCCGATGCTCGCCGTCCTGACGGACGACCGGTTTTCCGATCCGGATTGGATTTACGAACGGAAGCTCGATGGCGAACGCGTGCTGGCCTTTCGGGACGGCGACAACCTGCGCCTGCTGACCCGCAATCGGAAGTCGGCGGCCGACGCATATCCGGAACTGGTCGAGGCGCTGCAGGCGCAGCCGGCTTCGGAGTTCGTCTGCGACGGCGAGGTCGTGGCCTTCGAAGGCGGCGTTACGAGCTTCTCGCGTCTGCAACAGCGCATGCAGATCGGCGACCCGAAAGAGGCGCGAGCCAGCGGCGTCGCCGTCTATCTCTACCTGTTCGACCTGTTGCGGCTCGACGGGCGCGACGTGACGGGGCTGCCGCTACGCGAGCGAAAGGCGGCGCTTCGACAAGCCTTTCGCTTCGAGGATCCCATTCGCTTTACGCCGCACCGAAACACCGACGGCGAGGCCTTTTACGCCGAAGCCTGCGACAAGGGGTGGGAGGGCGTAATCGCGAAGTCGTCCACGGCGTCCTATACGCACGGCCGGTCGCGCGACTGGCTGAAGTTCAAGTGCGATGTCGGGCAGGAACTCGTGATCGGCGGGTTCACCGAGCCAGAGGGCGAGCGCAAGGGCTTCGGCGCGTTATTGCTGGGTTATTACGAGGCGGGGCAGTTGCGTTATGCCGGCAAGGTCGGCACGGGCTTCGACGACGCGTTCCTGAAAGACTTCCGCGAGACGCTCGAAGCCCGTCGGCGGAAAACCTCGCCGTTCGACGAGGAGGTCGGCGAAGCCGCGATGTGGGTCCGCCCCGACCTCGTCGCCGAAATCGGTTTTACCGAGTGGACCGGCGACGGGCGCCTTCGGCATCCGCGTTTCCTCGGCTTGCGACGGGACAAGAGCGCGGAAGACGTCACGCGAGAGGATGCGCAGGCGTCTTCCGGCTGATTTGAGCCGAGTGGCGGCGCGCGGATCTACCTACAACGGAATTGCGTTTCGATCGGGCGCCTTGGCGCGTCCGGCTCAGGCGGCTTGATCCGGCAGGGCGTCGATCAGGTCTTCGATGCGGATCGGAAAGCGCCGGGCGCGGACTCCGGTCGCGTCGTAGACCGCATTCGCGATCGCCGCTGCGGCGCCGCAGACGCCCAGTTCGCCGATGCCCTTGCTGGCCAGCGGATTGGCGTTCGCGTCCGCGCTGTCGAGCATCTCGATCTCAAGTTCGGGGACGTCGGCGTTGACCGGAATTCGATACCCGGTGAGGTCGCGATGCACGAACGCGCCGTGACGCGGATCGATCTCGCTCGCCTCGAGCAGCGCGGCGCCGATGCCGAAGATCATGCCGCCCATCAATTGCGAGCGCGCCGTCTTCGGATTGAGGATGCGTCCGGCCTCGAACACGCCAACCATCCGCCGGACGCGGATCTCGCCGACATCGGCGTCGACCGTCACCTCCGCGCAATGCGCGCCATAGGAATACTGTTCGAGCGCATCGTGCGCCGGCCCCGGCTCGACGGCGCCGGCGGCCTTGATGGCGCCCGCGCCGTCGAGCAAGGCGTCGAGACCGATCGCGCGGCCGCCGGCCCGCATCTCGCCGTCGGCGATCTCCACGCCGTCGGCATTGACGCCATGCCATTCGGGCCGCGTACGTGCGCGCTGCAACAGGTCCGCTTTCAAGTTCCGACAGGCGGCGCGCGCCGCGGAGCCGGCGCTGGCCGCCCCGAACGAACCGCCGGAGCCCGATGTCGTCGGGAAGCGCGTGTCCGCGAGCGCGACAGTGATATCCTCGGCGCGCATCCCCATGACTTCCGCGGCGATCTGCGTGAGGATCGTGTAGGAGCCGGTGCCGATGTCCGTCATGTCGAGGCGCAGCATCAACCGGCCGGCCGCGTCGATCGACGCGTCGGCGGAGGCGGGCCGCAGGTCATTCGGCCGGATCGCCGCCGCCAGGCCGCGGCCGATCAGCCGGCGGCCCTCGCGCCGGTCGCCGGGGCGTAACGGACCGTTCTTCCAGCCGAACCTGGCGGCGGCGGAAGAGAGGCACTCCTCCAGCCTGCGCGTCGAAAACGGCTTGCCGCTGACGGGATGCGTCTCGGGCGCGTTGGCCAGGCGGAACGCCAACGGATCGAGGCCGCAGCGTTCGGCCAGCTCGTCGATCGCGGTCTCATAGGCGATCGAGCCGACCGCCTCGCCCGGCGCCCGCATGCTGTCGACGCGGCACGTCCGCCGGGACGACGCGGCAAGTCGTGCGGATCGCGTCCGCCGCATAGCTGCTGTGGACAGGAGACGACGCCGCTTCGGCGAAGGCGTAGCCCCGCGCCATCGTCGATAGCATGTGATGTTCGATCGCGCGCAGATGTCCGTCCCGGTCGGCGCCCAGCTTGATTCGCTGGTGGGTCGCCGCGCGATGCGGACCGTTCGCGAAGACCTGCCGCCGCG
>DAINCG010000104.1:4060-6536 GCA_036732525.1 Pseudomonadota bacterium
CCTGACCGGCTCCGCCAGCATGGTGGCGGCGAGGGCCGCCAGAACGGCGTCGTTGTGGATGCCGAGCTTCGAGCCGAACCCGCCTCCGACGAAGGGCGATCGAATGCGCACCTTGCTCTCGTCAATGCCGAGCGTGCGCGCGATCGCCTTGCGGGCGCTGGCCAGGATCTGGACCGACATGAGCAGGGTCAGTTCGCCGTTCCGCCATTCGGCGAGCGTCGCGTGCGGCTCCATCGCGGCGTGCTGGCCCGCGATTTCGCAGGTGGCTTCCAGGACGACGTCGGAATGCTGAAAGGCCGCGTCGATGTCGCCGACCGAGATGTCGGCCTCGTCGGCGCCGTCCAGGGCGTCGGGGACTTCGGCCAGGTCGGGGCGCACGCCCGCGCCGTAAACCGCCTCCGTCGGTTCGATCTCGATGCGGAGCAGGCTCGCGGCATGCTGCGCCGCCTCCAGCGTCTCCGCGACGACCAGCGCGATCGGCGCGCCGGCATGCGGAACGTCCTCGCTGGTCAGCAGCGCGTGCGATTGCGTGAACCGGTGGGCCGATTCGGGTTCGGTCGGCGCGGTCTGCAGCGGCGCGTTCCGATAGGTCATCACGAGCCGCACGCCGGGCGCCGCTTCGGCGGCTTCGGCGTCGATCGCGACGATGCGGCCGGGCCCGACCGGCGCCTCGACGATATGGCCGGCGAGCACCGGCCGCGCCGTTGTTTGGTCCGCCGCGTAGAGAGCGGTTCCAAGCGCTTTCGCCGGGCCGTCGACGCGGTCGAGCGGCCGGCCGACGAGATCCGTTTCGCGGCTGTCGGACTGGTGGTTCATGCAGCGTCTCCTTCGGCCTCTGGCCGGGACGAGAGGTCGCGCAGCGTCGCGACGATCAGACGTTCGACGATCCGGACCTTGCCCGCGTCATCGTCGCCCGGGGCCGCGTCCGTCAGCGCGGCGGCGGCCGCCTGGCGGGCCGTCGCGACGTCCGCGACCGCGCCCTCGAGCAGCCTCTCGGCCGCCCGCGCGCGCCATGGCTTGTGGGCGACGCCGCCGAGCGTCAGCCGAACGTCGCTCAACCGGCCGGAGGCGATGTTGCAGGCGAGGCCGATCGACGCCGTCGCGAATTCGAACGACGCCCGCTCGCGAACCTTGCGGAAGACCTGCTGGGACGGCGCGGGCGGGAGTTCGACATGGAGGATGATTTCGCCGGGCTCCAGGATGTGGTCGCGCTCGGGATGTCCGTCCGGCAGGCGCAGAAGGTCCTCCACCGGAATCCTGCGCCCGGATGTCTCGTGCCGCGCCGTGACGGCGATGGCGTCCAGAGTCACGAGGGCGACCGCGAGGTCCGATGGGTGGGTCGCGACGCAGGACGTGTCCGCGCCGAAGATGGCGCGCGCGCGCTCGAGGCCGTGCAAGGCGTCGCAACCACTGCCGGGCGCTCGCTTATTGCAGCGCCGGGCGCTGTCGTAGAAATAGGCGCAGCGCACGCGCTGCAGCAGGTTTCCGGCCGTCGTCGCCTTGTTGCGGATCTGCGGCGCGGCGCCGGACAGCAGGGCGGCGCTGACCATGGGATACCGTTCGCGGACGAAGTCGTTTGCGGCGAGGTCGGCGTTGGCGACTGCGGCGCCGATCGACAGGCCGTTGGCGGTCGCCCCGATCCGGCTGAGGCCGAGCCGGCGCACATCGATCAGTCGTTCCGGCCGTTCGATATCGAGCTTCATCAAGTCGACGAGATTGGTGCCGCCGCCGAGAAACGCCGCATCCCCGTGCGTCGCTGCGGCGGCCACCGCGTCCGCGACCGTTTCGGGTCGAATGTACTCGAACGGTTTCATCCGGCGTCTCCCGCGTCCAGCACGGCATCGACGATGTTGTTGTAGGCCCCGCAGCGGCAAAGGTTGCCGCTCATGCGTTCGCGAACGCCCGCGGCCGAAAGCGCGCCGCGACCATCATCGACCAGGCTCGGCTCGCCGCGCGCCGCCTCGTCGAGCAGGCCGGTCGCCGCACAGATCTGGCCCGGGGTGCAGAAGCCGCATTGCATCGCGTCGTGATCGATGAAAGCCCGTTGCAGACGGTTGGGGGCGCCGTCCACCGAAAGGCCCTCGATCGTCGTGACCGAGTCGCCGTCATGGGCGATGGCGAGCGCCAGACACGCGTTGATGCGCCGGCCGTTGACGAGCATCGTGCAGGCGCCGCACTGCCCCTGGTCGCAACCTTTCTTCGCGCCGGTCAGACCGAGCGTGTCGCGCGCCAGGTCAAGAAGGGATGTTCGAACGTCGATTTCGACTTCAAGCCGTTCGCCGTTGACGGTCAGGCGCAGCGTCGCTTGGGCGCCGCCGCCGCGTGTGATGCGATCAGTCATGTAAGATCAATGCGACCCGCGTCGCCCGGTTCCTGCCCGCCGTCATGAAATTGCCGCCGGCGGTCGCGCATGGCGTTCAACCGAGCCAGACGTCGAGCACCAGCATGACCGTCAGCCCCAGCGTCAGTCCGGCGG
>DAINCG010000104.1:6588-8131 GCA_036732525.1 Pseudomonadota bacterium
CATCGCGCCCGCCGCGAAGGCGAGCGCCCAAGGCAGCAGCCATTCTGCCGCGGTCACGGCGGCGGCGGCCGCGACGCCGCCGATCGGCTCGACGACGCCGGTCAACGCGGCGGCCAGGACGGACCGGCCTTTGCTGTAGCCTTCCGACGCGAGCGCCACGGCGACCGCGAGGCCTTCCGGCGCGTTCTGCAGGCCGATGCCGATCGCGAGCGTGGTCGCCTTGCCCATGTCCCCGCCGGCGAAGCCGACGCCGACGGCCATGCCTTCCGGGAAATTGTGGATGGCGATCGCGATGACGAACAGCCAGATGCGTTCCAGCGCGACGTCCCGGGGGCCTTCCGGGCCGGAGATGAAGTGGCGGTGCGGCGCCAGCTCGTTGCAGACGGCGATGGCGAGGACGCCGACGACGACGCCCGCGTCCTTCACCGCCTTGGCCGCGGCGGCCACGTCGCCCCCATAGAGGGATCGCGCCGCCTCGACCGACGGCAGGATCAGCGAAAAGAAGGACGCGGACAGCATAACGCCGGCGGAGAAGCCGAGCAGCATGTCCTGGGCGCGATCGGATGGCGCGCGGCCGACCAGCATGGGGGCGGCGCCGACGGCGGTCATGCCGCCGGCCGCGGCGCTGCCGATGAAGGCGAGCAGGATCACGTCCATGGGCAGAGCGCCGCGAATCTTGCGGCGGCCTCGCTTCGATCACGCGGACTCCGGCCCCTTGGGCGGGCGGACGGCAGCTGCGTCAGGAACGCGGGAGGTCGCGCGGCTCATGCTCGCCGTTTGCAAGCGGCCAGCCGCGATCCTTGCGGGCGATCAGCGTGGTGATCCAGATGCTGAGCGGCGCGCCAAGCGCCAGCCCCGCCAGCGCGCTGATGATGAAGACCGTCAGATTGACTTCGCCTGTCGGCGCGCCGCCGATCAGCATGCCTGCGATGATCAGCAGGATGACGAGCGGGCCGAACAGAACGAGTTTTCGCGCCAAGGTCATGTTTGCGCTCCCGTTGTGTGGGCCGCCATGATCGACGGCTGCGCCGGCGCTGCCTGTCCGACGTGCGCCGCTTGGCGGCGGGTCTGTCATGTCAATACCGACTCAATTCAGTAGAGTGATCTGAGTTCCGCCAAGAACACTTACGGACGGGCCGTCAGGCTGATTGAACCGCGCCGTGTTTGCCCGAGGCTTCAAACCTTGAGAGGTTGGAGCCATGACGACACGCTGTTCCCCGGAAGTTCAGGCGCGAGCCGTTCGCCTTGCTTTGGAGCATGAGGCGGCCTACCCGGCGCAGTCGGCTGCGATTGAGTCGATCGCCGAGAAGATCGGCCGCACAGCGGAGACGCTGCGGCGGTGGGTGCGCCGTGAGGAGCGGAACGCCGGCCAGCGCGCCGGCCCGACGACGGATCAGTTTGCACGTCTGAAGGCGCTGAAGCGGGAGAACCGCGAGCTGCGCCAGACGAATGAGAGCCTTAGGAAGGCCAGCGCGTATTTTTCCCAGGCGGAGCTCGACCGCCGGTTCAAGCCATGATCGCCTTCATCGACGACCATCGTGGC
>DAINCG010000104.1:8141-12703 GCA_036732525.1 Pseudomonadota bacterium
GGGATGGGGTCGAGCCGATCGGCAACATCCCGCCTGCAGAGGCCGAAGCGCGCTACTATGCCCTATACCGTCAGCACGCCATGGCCGCGTGACTCACATAAACCAGCCTCCGGCAAACCCGGCGCCGTTCACCGGATTGCTCTGACAATGGCCTGTCGACAACCTATGCAGTTGTCACCTGGTCGACGATCCAGTTGTCGAAGGCGTGACACAGCGTCTCCATATGCGTGAACTTCGCGGCCGCCTGCACCGGGACGCGCAAGCCCGCTTGTTGCATTTCGACCGCCACATTGTCCTCCGGGAGGATCGCGTCCATCCGCTGGTAGTAACGCTCGGCGACCTCTTCAAAGTCGTTCCGGTTCGTTGCTGCTTCCGGAAAGAACGAAGCGCCGACGACGCGTACGCTTTCGGGACCGGTTGGATGAAGTTCGAATATCCACATGCAGTCGATGGTCCATCCCATCATCGTCCCCGGCAGAATACATGGGTAATACGTGCCATTCAGGTAGCGGCCGGAGAGTGTGGGTATGGTGTCGAAGCCAGTCTGGCCGTTCATCAGGCCGCGGCTGCCTTCGTGGGCCGTGAAATGCGTTATGCACTGTCCCCGCATTTCCTCATGCGTCGAACGCTTGCGTCCGGAAACCTTTTGCCGGTTGAGCGTGCCGCCGTGAATGAACGGAATATGCAGGGAATCGTTGAAGTTCTCGAAGTGCAGCTTCCAGTTCGCGGCCACGTCCCACGACACCCGCCTTGTGCAGACCATGTTCTCGGGGCCGTAGACTGCGCAGTTCTCGGGCAGGTCGCCGAGCCACTCCATCAATGGCATCGCGTCATTGTCGAACGTGACGAAGAGAAACCCGTGCCAGCGCTCCAAGCGGACTGGCAGCAGACTCAGGTCGGCATGGCGGAGGTTCTCGTCTTCATCGATCAACGGAGTCGCGAACAACGTTCCGGTCGTGGCGTAGGTCCAGGAGTGATATGGGCATGCGAAATGTCGGCAATTGCCCGCGCCCGACGCGATCGGCGCGCCACGATGGCGGCAGGCGTTGTGAAACGCGCGGATGACGCCGTCATGCCCGTGCACGAGCACGATCGGAAGACCGGTAATCTCATGAGTGAAGTAATCGCCGGGGTTCGGCAAATTGGAAGCGTGCCCGACATAATTCCACGCCTTCTTGAAAATACGCTCGACTTCCAATGCATAAAACTCGGCCGAGTTGTAGCACCAGTTCGGTAACGGCGTCGCCTGCTCGACCGGTCTGCGAACGCCGGCGTATTGCGCCGGATCGGACATGTCCAATATGGCGCGGGCGAAGTGACTCACGGCGAAACATCCTTGATCCGAGTGGGGGACGGCACGGAAATCGTCGATGCAGGGCGGAAGCTTAGCCAACTGCACGTGGCCGATCCATCGATTTGCCGTGATCAGATGCGCTCGATGGCCCATCTGGTGTGACCGCAGTCACTGTGACAACCGTGCCGCCGTGGCCACCTCTACCCCTGGATAACGTCGAGGAGGTGTAGAAATGCCCGATCAGAACAACGAGCTCTGGCCTGCAGAGCTTTCGAGGGAGGAGCTTGAACAAATCGCCGGCGGCGCGACGAGCTTCGGTCGAATCGTCAACAACACCGTCTACGGGGCCGAAAGTGGCGGCGATGCAAGTCAGCAGGAAGACGGCCTGGCCGGCGTGACGATCTATCTCGACGTCAACAGCAACGGCTGATCGGCCGGGCCTTGTTTGGCTTTGATCCGGAACGTGGATGACCCGTTCGGCCATTCCGACATTTTAGCTACGGCGATCGGCTAAGCCGCCCCGACCCTGAGCCGCAGCTGGCGCCCTCAAGCCTATAGCCTTAAGTGCGCCAGACATCGTGCCGAATTGACTTGTGGCGGCCCGGACATGCGACCGCGATCAAGGCCGGAAAGGCGCAACTTGGCGGAATGGGTCATTCACTCCTGGCGGATACGCTCGCTATTCCACAATGGCGAAACGGATTGAAACGCCCGCTGAGACGGTCTGTTCGCCAGGCGCGACGGGCGTGTCCAGGGACGCTTCCATCGTCATACGCATGGCCGGAACGGGGCCGCCGCCGCCGCGCTCTTCGAGTTGGAGAGCGTCTCCGAGGGCGACGCCAGCGGCCTGGGCAAGCACCGTCGCCTTGCGTTGCGCGTCGGCGACAGCGAGGCGACGCGCCTCATCCTCCAGCGCCACGGCGTTGGCGATCGAAAAGCGCACGCCCTGTATACGGTTCACGCCCGCACTTACCAGCGCGTCAATCACCGAACCGACGGTTTCGATGTGCGAGACGGTCGCCTCGACAAGATTTGTCGCTTCGTAAGCGACCGGCGCTCGCCGGCCGCCCTCCGGGTCGGGACGGTCGAAGACAGGGTAAACAGTGAGCTGGCTGGTTTGAATGGCCGATTGCGGCAGGCCTGCCTCGGCAAGCGCCGACAAGGCGGCGCGCATGGCTTCGGCGTTGGCCCGCATCGCTTCAGCGGCGGTCGCTCCCCGGGACTGTACGCCCGCGGAGACAGTCGCCCGATCGGGGGCGGCCTGCACCGAGCCCATGCCCTCGACGAGAACATATCGTTCGCTCTGCGCCGTCGCGGGCAGCGCGATAAGCGTCGGCAGGAAGAAGATGCCGAGTGAAACGGCTAGGCGCTTGGCGGAGCAGGTCATGGGCTGGTCCTTTTCACGTTGGGTCGCCGTTCTGTGATACGCATGCAGGCGCTGTCAGACCTTTGGTAACTCGTCTCCGAACGAGGGGGTAGTGCGGTCGTTCAGGCGGCGAGCAGCCGGCGCTCGCCGAGCGCTGCCGCGCGTCGCTGTTTGAAGATGGGTCGTTTGGCGAGGTGACGTTCAGGCTTGAATTGTAGAAGTTTAGGCTTGATCGGATATTTAGCGTTCGGAGGGTCCTGTCAGACCTTTCGCAATTCGTCTCCGAATGAGGGGGTAGGGCAGTGGTTCAGGCGGCGAGGAGCCGCCACTCAGCCACTGCGGCCACGTGGCGCTGCTTGAAGATGGTTCGGCTGACGAGATGTCGTTCGAGGTTGAAGTGGTTGTGGAAGGCGGACTGGACGGCGGCGAAGCGCTGGAGGGTCTTGATGTCTCGGAACCGAGCCATGGCGCCTTCGCGTCGTCGGAAGACCTGATGCGAGTTCTTCGCTCGATTACTGAGCCGTCGGCCCCACCGCTGGCGAGCCTTGATTCCAAGGGATTTCAGGGCCGCGCCATAGGAAGCGAGGCGGTCGGTCACGATGATCCTCGGGCTACCGTATCGCTTCATCGCGCGACGCAAAAAGGCGAGGGCCGCTTTGCGATCCCGGGTCTTCGAGGCATAGGCTTCCAGCACTTCGCCTTCATGGTCGACGGCGCGCCAGAGGTAATGGCGGACGCCATTGATGCGCATGAAGACCTCGTCGACGTGCCAACGCCACAGCGAGTAGGACTTGCTGCGGATCCGTCGTTTGCGTAGTTCGGCAGCGAACATTGGGCCGAAGCGGATCTGCCAAAACCGGACGGTCTCATGGCTGACGTCGATGCCGCGCTCGAAGAGGAGGTCTTCGACCTGGCGGAGCGAGAGCGGATAGCGGATGTGCATCATCACCGTGAGGCGAATTACCTCTGGCGAATTGTTGAAGCAACGGAACGGATTTCGCATCCGAAAAGGCTATGAGCCGATGCGCTCGGCCTCAAGCCGGATTGCCTTGACAATGCCTTTCGAATAGCCGGCAACGCCGATCGGCGTCCAAACCCCGCGCAGATCCACAAAGGGCGACATTTCTTGGTACTGCTTCATCCTGAATCGAATTTCAGGCCGCTGACGATTGCTGGACAGGAGAGCGAAGATGATGCATCTATAGTGGGTAACATACCCACTATAAGCGACATGAGACTCTTTCAAAGCGCCGACGTGCTCGTCCTGACCGGGCTCTCCAAGAGCCAGCTCCGCGAGTGGACAGGTCGCGGACGCCGGGAGCTGTTGCATCCCGACGTTGAGCCCGACGGGCCGGGTAGGCACGCCCTCTTTTCTTGGCAGACGGTCCTAGTGCTACGCGTCCTCTTGGTTCTGCACCGTGATTTTACAACTGAGGTCGGAGCATGGGCGCCGGCGGCTCAACAGCTGCGCGGTAGGCTCGAACATCTCCCCTTCTTAAATCTTTGGCGGCTCTGCGCGCTTTTTCCGAGCACCACTGATGTGATCCTGACAGAGAACATCGCTGAGGCCGGCACCGGCGGCATTGTGATCCCGCTCGAACCTCATCTCGAGGTGCTGGCGACGAAGTTGTCTGTGAATCGGCAACAAATCGTGACCCCTTGAGTTCAACTATATCAGGGACTTGTGATTCCGATCGGCGTCGAAACCCAAAGCCGAGCAACACTCTTGGCCCATTCGTGGAACGTCTGGACGGTGATGTCGCCTTGCACGCCAGCCCGCGAAAATGCCCGCCGTACATAGGAGGTCAGGGCGCGGTTATAGGTCAGGAACAACACCGTGCCTTTACCTGTGAAGTTCGGAGACATCGTTTCACCGCACGACGATGCTTCGCAACAGTAGGC
>DAINCG010000105.1:0-12634 GCA_036732525.1 Pseudomonadota bacterium
CCGCATCCAGGGCGGCGCGCGCGGGCCCGACCTCGAGGCGCAGTTGAAGCCGAGCGGGCTGACGCTGCGCCATTTCCCGCAAAGCTTCGAGCACTCGACCCTCGGCGGCTGGATCGCGACGCGCTCCGGCGGGCACTTCGCGACGCTCTACACCCACATCGACGATCTCGTCGAGAACGTGACCATGGCGACGCCCGCCGGCGAAATGACGTCGCGCCGCCTGCCCGGCTCCGGCGCGGGGCCGAGCCCGGACCGCTTCATGATCGGCTCCGAAGGCGCGCTCGGCGTCATCACGGAAGCCTGGGTGCGCCTGCAGGGCCGGCCGACCTACAAGGCGACCGCGGGCTATCGCTTCGGGGACTTCTTCGCCGCCGCCCGGGCCGTCCGAGCCGTGGCGCAGGCGGGGCTCTATCCGGCGAACGTGCGCATCGTCGACGGGACGGAACTGCATGTGAACGGCGCCGGCGACGGCAGCTTCACGCTGATGGTCGTCTCTTTCGAGAACGCCGACCACCCGGTCGACGCCTGGATGGCGCGGGCGGAGGAATGCTGCCTGGATCACGGCGGCCAGATCGACGTCGCCTGGCGGGACAATCCGCGCGCCAACCTCGAAGGCGCGGTCGGCGCCTGGCGGGACGCGTTCATCCGCATGCCCTACGGCCGCGAACAGCTGACGCCGCGCGGCATCATCTCCGACACCTTCGAAACCGCGATCACGTGGGAGCGGTTCGAGGACTTCTACCACGCCGTCCGGGATGCGACGGCGGACGCCGTTCTGGCCGCGACCGGCAAGCCCGGCGCCGTTTCCTGCCGCTTCAGCCACGCCTATCCCGACGGCCCCGCGCCCTATTTCGCCTTCCACGGGCAAGGCCGCCCCGGCGCGATGCTGGAGCAGTGGCGGGCGATCAAGGCGGCGGCGTCGGACGCCGTGATCCGCCATGGCGGCACGATCACCCACCACCACGCCGTCGGCCGCGACCATCAGCCCTGGTATGAAGAGCAGCGCCCAGCCGTCTTCGGCGATGTCCTCGCCGCCGCGAAGTCCCGCCTCGATCCGACCGGCATGCTGAACCCGGGGGTGATCGTCCGGTAGCCACGCCAATTCAGAAGGAGCGCCGCAGATGGCCCACGAACGCATTCGGAAATTCAACATGCGCGACCGCTATCAAGGGCATGTCGGGCAGGACATCGACTTCGGCCTGTGCATGGCGGTGCGCGCCGGGAACCGCGTGTTTCTGCGCGGGCAGACCGGGACAAGCCTGGACGGGGTCTTCGCCGGCGACGATCCGGCGGCGCAGGCGGAGACCGCGATGGCGAACGTGAAGACGTTGCTGGAGGAAGCCGGCGCCCGGCTGGAACACATCTGCAAGACGACGATCTACATCACCGACTTCGCCTATCGCGCGCCGGTCTATCGGGTGATCGGACGCTGGCTGGACGGGGTCTATCCCTGCTCGACCGGCCTGATCGTCGCCGGTCTCGCCAAGCCCGAACTCAAGATGGAGATCGACGTCGAGGCGATCATTCCGGGCTGAGGCGCACTGCCTCAGCCCTCGGCGAGCGCCGCGTTGACCTTGTCGATCAACTCCGCGTTCTGGAAGGGCTTGATGATCGTCGCCCGGGCGCCGGTCGCGTCGGCGAACGCAAGCGCCTGTTCCAGCGACCGTCCGGGCCCGCCGCCCGACATGACGACGACCAGAAGATCCGGCGCGGCGGCGGACAGATGATCGAGGAAGGTAAGCCCGCTGCCGTCCGGCAGCCAGAGATCGAGCAGGGCCAGATCGAAAGCCGCCTTGGACGCGGCGAACACCTCCCGCGCCGCCGCGATCGAAGCGGCTTCGGTGATCGCATGGCCTTCGGCCGACAGCACGGCCACAAGCCCCTCGCGGACATATTCGTCGTCGTCGACGACAAGCAGGTGCGCCATGGCTAGGCGGTCTCCTCTATGGCGCCAAGGCGGTCCGCGAGCCGCATGACCGTCCGGGCGAAGGCCGCGCGGTCTTCGCCCTCGATCGTCTCGATCGCATTCGCGAGCCGGTTCAACGGATCGTTCGCAAGCGTCGCCGCGCCCGCCTCGCTCAAGTCGTAGATGATGCTGCGCCCATCCTCCGGATTGGGGCGGGCAATGATGAGGCCGCGTTTCGCCAGCGCCGCAGCCGACCGACTGGCGGTCCCCAGCGTCACGCCGAGATAGCGCGCCAGACCGGAAACGTTCCGCGCGCGCGGCCCGGCGCGCTCAAAGTAGCGCAGCGAAGACCATTGACCCGGCTGAATGCTTCGCGGACCGCGCTCCTCGTAAATTGCGCGTGCTACCTGCTCCAGCAGTGCTGCGAGACCGAGGGCGTGGCGGGATTGCGGCGACATATGATTCGCATTTTTTGATTGCTGATAACAAGTATATTCGATCAGCGGCAGATTGCAATACAAACCTTGCGCCTCAGGACTCGCACACGATCGGGAGGCGCACAAGGAATGTCGCGCCCTGCCCTGGGACGCTCTCCGCATCAATGGCGCCGCCCCAGCGTTCAGCGATGCCACGCGTGATCGGCAGCCCAAGCCCGGCGCCCGCCCCGAGGTTGTCGGCACGGCGGGTGAACCGCGGCTCGAAGATATGGGCGAGATCCGCCGCCGCAATTCCGGGGCCATCGTCGGCAATGCGCATGATGACCGAAGGCGCCCGGTTCGCCGCGGCAGGCGCTTCATAGGCGTCGATCGTGATGCGGACGTCGGCGCCGCCTTTCCTTTCGCCTGAAGTCCGCGATCAACGCTTCCGGCAGCGCCGGCCGCAGGCGATAGGAGCCAAGCAGATGGTCGTGCGACGGTTCCAGCCCGAAGATCTGGTACAGCATCGGCGAGAAGTGCGTCCGCCGCTCGCCGAAATTGTTGTAGAAATGGCCGATCTGGCCCATTTCCTCCGCGCGCGCGAGCATCAGTTCGCGTTCCTGGAGCGTCCGTTCGGTCGCGCGGAATTCCGTAATGTCGCGAACGACGCCGAACTGGCCTGTGACCTGGCCGTCCCTGTCCCGCACCGGGTGGCCCGATACGGCGATCACCCGCTGCTCGCCGGTGTCGCCCGCGGTGATGGCGAGTTCGACCGTATAGGCTTCGCCCGTCTCCTGCGCGCGGCGTCGGCGCTCCCGACTGGCGGCGAGCTGGGCTGGCGTGAAAATGCGGCGCAGGACGCTCTCGATCGACGCCGATTCCTCGGGATACTCGACGCCAAGGATCTGGGCGACCATGCGCGACCCTCGCACCTGCCCCGTTCGAAAATCGAGAACATAATGACCGACCCGCGCCACTTCCTGCGCGCGCTGGTAAGCAAGGCTCTCCTGTTCGAGCGCCTCCTGGAGCGCCGCTTCCGCAGACATGTCGGCGGCGACATGGACGATGCGGTCGAGCCGGCCGTCCGCGTTCGTGATGGGCCGGGAACGGACGCGCAGGACGATCCCCACTCGATCGTCAGCGCGTCGGAGCTTCAGGACCGTCTCAAACGGACGACCGAACCGGAGCGCGTTAATCCGCTGCATGCGTCCGGCCCGCCAACCGTCGCGATCCTCAACCAGCGACATAATGACGCGCCACGGCAATGGCCGCGGTACGTCAGAAAACCCCAGTATTCGCCAAAATACTTTGGAAAAACTTAGACTTCGGGCGCGGACATCCTCGACCGCGTAACCCACTCCCGCTGTATCCAGCGCATATAGGGCGAGATCGGCCTCCGTGGCATGTCCGCCGTCGTCGAACGCATCGACGCCTCGAGGATCAGGCATCTGATTCCTCTCATAGTTCGCGTGCGCGCAGCCCTTCAGTCTACTGAGCCAGTTCCGCGCCAGGCAAGGCGGCTCCTGCAATTGCCCCGGACAGGTCGTGCGGAGCAAATCGCGTCGGCGGACATTTATTGTTGCCTACAATCTTTTCGGCGCTATAGGCCGGCCAACTTAATTGCTGGAAACAACGAAATGCATTGTGCCCCGACGATCTCGGTTCGCAACGACGCCCGGCTCGCGATGACCGCGGCCTTCCATGGCGGCGGCGACAATGGAAGCGACCCTGATTCGAGCGCGCGCCACGCGCGCAGCGACGAGTCGCTCCATCTGCTGGTCGCTGACGACAGTAACGCCGACCGTGCGCTGCTGGCCGCTTACTTGCAGAGCGCCGGCTGGTCGGCCGTCATGGTGTACAATGGCAAGGACGCCGCCTTCTGCGCCGGATCGGAGCGCTATGATGCGATCGTGCTGGAGCAGAACATGCCGGCCATGACGGGGATTGAGGTCGCCATGCAGTGTCGGCGCCAGCAGGGCCCGAACGCGAACACGCCGATCCTGATCTGGACCGCGTCCGACCTCACGCTCCTGGCGCCGCAGGTCGAGGACCTGCCGCGCGTCGATCTGGCGGCGAAGCCGCTGGCTTACCGACCATTTCTGGATTGGGCCCAGTCTTCCGCAGCCCAGACGCGCCGGGCCTTCCGCCGCACGCGTTAGATCAACCCCGCCTTTGGCGGCTTCGCCAAAAGCGGGATAAGTTGATCGATATCATGTGATTAGAGCATGGACCCCGCTTCCTTACGGAAGCGGCATGCTCTTGGTCTACCGTCCGCCCCGACGGCGCGCGGCGGCGGCGCGGGCGGCGCCGGCGGCCTCGTCGTCGAACAATTCCGCCAACTGCTCCATCATCGCGCCGGCCAGCTGGTCGGCGTCGAAAATGGTGACGGCCCGGCGGTAGTAGCGCGTGACGTCATGGCCGATGCCGATCGCGACGAGCTGAACGGGCGAACGCTCCTCGATCATCTTGATCACGTCGCGCAAATGCCGCTCCAGGTAGTTGCCCGGATTGACGGAGAGGGTCGAATCGTCGACCGGCGCGCCGTCGGAGATAACCATCAGAATACGACGTTCTTCCGATCGGGCGATTAGCCGGTCATGCGCCCAAAGCAGCGCCTCGCCGTCGATGTTTTCCTTCAGGATGCCTTCGCGCAACATCAGGCCGAGGTTCTTGCGCGCCCGCCGAAGCGGCGCGTCGGCTTCCTTGTAGATGATGTGGCGCAGGTCGTTCAGTCGACCCGGCGACGGCGGCTTGCCTTCCGCCGACCACTTCTCGCGCGCCTGCCCGCCCTTCCATGCGCGGGTGGTGAAGCCCAGCACCTCGGTCTTGACGGCGCACCGCTCCAGCGTGCGCGACAGAATGTCGGCGCACATCGCGGCCACCGTGATCGGACGGCCGCGCATCGAGCCCGAATTGTCGATCAGAAGGGTGACGACCGTGTCGCGGAACTCCGTCGACTTCTCCTGCTTGTAGGAGAGCGAGTGGGTCGGGTTCGCGACGATGCGCGCCAGCCGGGCGCTGTCGAGCAGTCCCTCTTCCAGATCGAAGTCCCAGGAGCGGGTCTGCTGCGCCATCAACCGACGCTGCAGCCGGTTGGCGAGCCGCGTCACCACGCCCTGCAGATTGGCGAGCTGCTGGTCGAGATGCCGCCGGAGCCGCGCCAGCTCCTCCGCGTCGCAGAGTTCTTCGGCCGGCACGACCTCGTCGAATTCGCGGGTGTAGGGCGCGTAGATGCGCGGCTGGTCGAGCGTCGGGTCGAAGTTCGGACGGTGCTGCGGCGTCGTCTCGCCGGCCTCTTCCTCGCCCATGCCCGCCATCATCTCGGCGTCGCCTTCCTCGCCGGACATGTCGTCCGTGGCGTCGGCGGCGCTTTCGTCGAACTCGCCCTGCGCCGCCATCGCGGCGGCGCTGTCGGCGTCGGCGGCCTCGGCCTCCGAATCCTGGTCGGCCTCGTCGCCGTCCTCCGAGGATTCGCCGTCCTCGTCGTCGGAGGAGTCGAAGTCCTCCAGCATGTCGATGTCGCGGAGAAGCCGGCGCATCACGTCCGCGAAGGCGCCCTGATCCTCGACGTTTTCGGCGAGCCGTTCGAAGGCGTCGCCCGCCTTCTCCATTAACTCGTCGCGCCACATGTCGACCATGTGCTTGGCTTCCGCCGGCGGCGGACGACCCGTCACGGCCTCGCGCGTCAGCAGGGACAGCACCTCGGCCAGCGGCGCGTCCTCCCGCTCGACGACGCGGGAATAGCCCTGCCGGCGGCACTTTTCGACCAGCGCCTCTTCCAGATTGGCGGAAACGCCCTCCATCTGCATGGCGCCGATCGCCTCGCAGCGCGCCTGCTCGATCGCGTCGAACGCCGCCCGGGCGGCGCCGCCCGTCGGGCGACGGCCGGCATGCGCGGACTCGTCATGGTGCCGAAGCTTCAGCGCCAACGCGTCCGCTTCGCCCCGCAGGATCGCCACCTCGCCGAGCGGCATCTCCCGCGACGGCGTCGGCAGCCGCGCGGTCTTGCCGTCCGTCCAGGCGACGTCCGGCCCGAAGTTCACTTCGAGTTCGATCCGCTTGGCGACGGCCCGCATCGCCGCTGCTGTGTTCCGCTTAAACGCCTCTGTCGGCGATTCCGCTTCTGCCATGTCCGGCGCCAGTGCTCCCCCGCGCGATCAGGAGGCGCGCTTCATGCCGCCGACCGCCGCTTCCGGCAGATCCTCGCCGAAGACCCGCTGGTAGTATTCGGCGACGACGGAGCGTTCGGCCTCGTCGCACTTGTTCAGGAAGGTCATGCGGAAACCCAACTTCAAATCGTTGAAGATCCGCGCGTTCTCCGCCCAGGTGATCACGGTTCGCGGCGACATCACGGTCGACAGGTCGCCCGCCATGAAGCCGTTCCGGGTCAATTCCGCCAGGCGGACCATCTTGCCCGCGAGTTCGCTGCCCTTCGCGTCGCGCAGATGCGCCGACTTCGCCTGGACGATCTTTACCTCTTCCTCGTGCGGCAGGTAGTTCAGGGCGACGACGATGTTCCAACGGTCCATCTGGCCCTGGTTGATCTGCTGCACGCCGTGATAGAGGCCGGTGGTGTCGCCGAGGCCGACGGTGTTCGCGGTCGCGAACATCCGGAAGTGCGGGTGCGGGCGGATGACGCGGTTCTGATCGAGCAGCGTCAACTTGCCTTCGACTTCCAGCACGCGCTGGATCACGAACATCACGTCCGGCCGGCCGGCGTCGTACTCGTCGAACACCAGCGCGGTCGCGTGCTGCAGCGCCCAGGGCAGCATGCCTTCGCGGAACTCGGTCACCTGCACGCCGTCCTTCAGGACGATCGCGTCACGGCCGACCAGGTCGATACGGCTGATGTGGCTGTCCAGGTTGACGCGGATGCAAGGCCAGTTCAGGCGGGCGGCGACCTGCTCGATGTGGGTCGACTTGCCGGTGCCGTGGAAGCCCTGGATCATCACGCGGCGGTTGAAGGCGAAGCCGGCGAGGATTGCGAGCGTCGTCTCGAAGTCGAAGTGATAGTCCGGATCGAAATCCGGCACGTAGTCGCTCGCCTCGCTATAGGCCGGCACGACCAGATCCGTGTCGATTCCGAAAACGTCGCGGACGGAGATTTCCGTATCGGGCGCCGCGGTCAGTCCGGCGGCCTGGATTACGGTCGAAGGAGAATCGGTCATGCAGATCTTCCGGCTTCGGGCAAAGTGTTGGCTCAGGCGCCCAGGGCGCGTTTCAGAATTCTATAGGCATCGTTGATCGACTTTAAGCGCTCTTCCGCCGCAGGGCAGCCGCCATTCGCGTCCGGATGCCAGCGCTTCACCAACGCCTTATAACGCGTTTTCAGTTCCGACGCATCGAATTCATCCGAAAGCGCCATCGTCGACTGCGCCGCGGCTTCCGCGCTGCCCGGCCGAAATCGACGCCGGGGCGGGCTGGCGGCGTCCGGCTCCACGAACACGGCCAGGGGATCGTCGAATTGAAAGTCCGCGGCGGCGCGCCTGGCGCCGCGCCCGCCGAGCGCCCAGGTCGGACGCCGCCACGTGACGTCGAGCCGGCGGTCCGCTTCGATCTCGGCCGACGACATGCCGCGATAGTAATCCCAGCCGGCGTTATAGGCGCGGACATGCTCCAGACAGAAATATAGATACGGGCGCGGGCGCGCGCGCGTACGCGGCGCGGGATATGCCCCCTCGCAGTCGCAGCCCGGCGCCTCGCAGGCCCGGGGCGCGAGTTCCTTCTGCGTCTCCCCGTAACCGGCGGACGCAAACGCTTCTGACGATCGTTTACGCATGGCTTTCGAGTATGTCGGCGGCCGAACTCACTGGCAAGCATGCCCTCGGTTTGCAGCTATCCGCGATTGTTCTAACGTCAATGCCCGTGCGCCCGCACGGACATAAAATTTGCGGACACAATATTTCCAGGGGGAAACCGCCGCGATGAAGAAGCGGATCATGGTGCAGATGCCGATCACCGACGGCATCCGGTCGGTGTTGGACGGTCGCGACGACGTTGAGGCCGTCCGCTTCACCGAGCTTTCCGAAGACAATATCCGCCAGAACATCGGCGAATACGACGCGGCCATCCTCAGCATCGCGCCGTTCACGCCGCGCATCGTCGAAATGGCGGACCGCCTGAAGATCGTCGCCCGCCACGGCGTCGGCTATGACGCCGTCGACGTGCCGGCGCTGACCAAGCGCGGCATCCCGCTGGCGGTGGTCGGCACGGCGAATTCCGTCACCGTCGCCGAACACGCCCTCTTTTTCATGCTGGCGCTCGCCAAGCGCGCCGTCCTGTTCGACCGGGAGGTGCGCAAGGGCAATTGGGACGTCCGCTACAGCGACATCGGCTACGACATCGCCGGCCGCAATGTGCTGGTGCTCGGCTTCGGCCGCATCGGCCGCCGGCTCGTCCCACGCCTCGTGGCGATGGAGATGAACGTCTTCGTCCACGACCCCTATGTGATCCAGGACGCAATCGTCACCGCCGGCGCGACGCCCGTGCCGGACTGGCGCGCCGCCCTGCCGGACATGGATTTCCTTTCGATCAATTGCCCGAAGAACGCCGAGACCGACGGCATGGTCGGCAAGGCGGAATTGGCGTCGATGAAGCCGACCGCGTTCGTCGTGAATACCGCGCGCGGCAACATCGTCGACGAGAAGGCGCTCTATGAGGCGCTCAAGTCGAAGACCATCGCGGGCGCCGGCATCGACCCCTTCGTGGTCGAGCCGGCCTCGGCCGACGAGCCGCTGTTCCAACTGGACAATATCCTGGTCTCGCCGCATTCGGCGGGCGTGACGGAGGAATCGCTGTTTCGCATGGGCGCCGCCGCCGCGCAGAACATCCTCGACTGCTTCGACGGCAAGCTCAATCCCGAGAACGTCATCAACAAGGAAGTGCTGAAATGAGGGCGAACGAAGTCAAGCGCCGCTGGCAGGCGGGCGAAGCCTGCGTCAACGGCTGGTGCGCGATCCCGAGCAGCTTCGCGGCCGAAGTCATGGCCCACGCGGGTTGGGATTCGCTGACCGTCGACTTACAGCACGGCATCGTCGACTACCAGACGGCCGTGACCATGCTGCAGGCGATCTCGACGACCGCGACGCCGCCCCTGGCCCGCGTGCCGTGGGTCGAGCCGGGCATCATCATGAAGATGCTCGACGCCGGATCGATGGGCATCATCTGCCCGATGATCAATACGGCCGAGGACGCCAAGAAGTTCGTCGGCGCCTGCAAATATGCGCCGCTCGGATATCGCTCGAGCGGCCCGACGCGTGCGGTGATCTACGCCGGCAGCGACTACATTGCCAACGCCAACAACGAGATCCTGGCGATCGCGATGATCGAAACGGAAGAGGCGGTCGAGAACCTGGACGCGATCCTGGACACGCCCGGCCTCGACGGCGTCTATATCGGGCCGACCGATCTCGCGCTCACCATGGGCGCGCCGCCGGTGCTCGACCCGACCGACAAGAAGGTCGTCGCCGCGATCGAGAAGATCATCGACGGCTCGAACAAGCGCGGCCTCGGCGCCGGCATCCACTGCGGCACGCCGGAATACGCGGCGAAGATGATCAAGCGCGGCGCGAAGCTGGTGACCATCGCCTCCGACAGCCGCCTGCTGTCGGTCGCGGCGGCCTCAGCCGTCAAGGCATGCAGGGGCGATACGACCACCGCCAAGGCCGCGGGGCCGGGCAGCGCCTACTAGATCATGCCGCTTCCGCATGGAAGCGGAGCCCGTACTCTAATTATATGATATCGATCAACTTATCCCGCTTTCGGCGATTCCGCCGAAGGCGGGGTTGATCTTGTTCACGACGTTGCAGCGCCGTCTGTGGCCGGGCCGGCCGCAGGCGGCGCGGACGAGATCGGGAAGTTCGGGCCAGTCGTGTGGCATGGCGTTTAGCCCTCGCTGTTCGTCCGGCGGCGCGGCGGCTCAGTCGAGCCGCTCGCCCCACGCGCGACGGCACATGTCGCTGACCGCCTTCTGATCCTCGGTCGTGAGTTGCTGGCCCGCGAAGTTCACGACGCCGTCGCTGCGGACGAAGAAGCGGCTGACCGGAATCTCGCCTTCATAGAGCTTCGGATTCGCCGGAATCGCATAGCGATCCTGCAACAGGACGGAGATGTCCACCCGTGCGGGAAACACCTCCGGCCCGGCGGAATTGCGTGCGTCCGCCCGACGAACCCGGCCGCCCCGCGCGGTGACGCCGGGCGTATAGGCGACGTTTCCGGCCGCTTCGTGACGGGCGAGCTTCAGGCAGACGTCTTCGGTCAGGATCGCGTTCGCGGCGGCGGGGCCGGCGGCCGACGTTGCGCCGAGCAAGGCGATAATGGCGGCGATCGAGACGCGCATAGGCTCATGGCTCCTTGTCGGGACGGCGTCCGGATCGACGCCGATCGATTGCGCGCATTCTCCCGGTCGCCGGTTAAGGACAGGTTCGAAAAAATCGATTGGCGCCGAGTTTTCAGGCAATTGCCCAACCAATGTGATTCATATGATGACTCGGCGCGCACGGAGTGCTATTGTTTCAAACAAGGGCCAGGGTGAAGCTGCAGACATCGCGCACACTGGCGGCCCAGGTTCAGGGAGAGCGTCCGAAGCGCAACCGAATGCTTTGGACGGAGCCTAAATAGAGCGGGACCCATCGGGGCCCGCTTATTTTTTTTGCGGACGAGCCGGCGGTCGCCCTATCAGGCCGGACACATCAGAACGGCGCGCGCGCCGCCGCCCGTTTCCGGCGAGATCGAGAACCTGCAGCCAAGCGCCTTCGCCAGCGCTGCGACGATGCCGAGACCGAGACCGGATTCGCGGCTGAATTCGTTGGCGCGCCGACCGGATGGCCGCGCCGGCGCGGCGTCGCCGGCCAATGTCAGGTGCGGCGCGCCCGGGCCGGTGTCCGCGACCTCGACCTGATAGCGCCGCCCCGGCCCCTCCCCCGCGATGCCGACCGAGACCGTGTCGCCCGGGCGACAGTGTCGACAGCTGTTGTCGATCAGGTTCATCAGGATGCGGCGCAAGATCAGTTCGTCGGCGTCGATATGGACGTTCTCGGCGCATCCGGACAGGTCGAGAATCAGACGTTTCTCCCGCGCCTGACCCGTGAAGTGGGAGGCGACCGCGAGGGCGAGCGCGCGCAGATCGACCGGACCCGGCAGACGTGCGCGCCCGTCGAACCGGTCGCGCTCCAGGCGCATGACGTCCTCGACCAATTCGGTCATGTAGGCGCCGCTCTGGCGGATGATCGCGAGATAGGACTCGCGTCGGTCCGCCGGCAAGGCGCCGAGCGCATCGTCGGCCAGCATGTCCGCAAATCCAACGATATGGTTGAGCGGGGTCCGAAGGTCGTGCGCGATGCTGAGCAGGCTGCTTTCGTCGAGCGGACGATACCCTTCGCCGCCGGCCGCATTTTTCAGACAAGCGCCTTCGATGGCGTCGGCCGCCAGGCCCGCGAGATGACGCAGAAGACGGACATCCTGATCCGACCACGAGCGAGGTTCGGTGTCGATGACGCAGACCGAGCCGACCCGCACGCCCGATTCAAGCGTGATCGCCGCCCCGGCATAAGCCCGGATATAGGGCGGGCCCGACACCAATGGCGACAGGCGGAACCGGGCGTCGGCCCGGGCGTCTTCGACCATAAACGCCCCATCCGCCTGCAGAACAAACCGGCAGAACGACCCCTCCAGCGCGACGCCCTGCAGTTCGACGCCGCTTCGGCCGACGAACGCCAATCGCTGCTCGCCGACGAGAGACACGATCCCGCTGGGCGTCTCCAGCGCCACGCGCGCCGTCTCTGCAATGCGGTCGAATCTGGGGTCCGGGCCGACGCCGAATCGATCCAGTCGTTCGATTTCGAGCAGTCTGGCCGCATCGGCATGTGGCGCTTTGTCCGGCAAATCGGAAATCCCGTGCTGCGTCGTCCGCCGCCCCCAATCGAATGATAGATATAGGCCGTGTTCGCAGAATGTGGCGGGAAAAAACTGTCGCATACATCCGAACGCCGCAGCGGCTCACTCGCGCTCAGGTCGTCAGCACCGCGGCCCCGGTCAGCCGTCCGCTCCTCAGATCGTCGAGCGCCCGGTTCGCCTGTGCGAGGGGATAGGGCGTGACCCGGGTCCGGATCGGGGTTCGCGCCGCAAGCGCCATAAACGCGACGCCGTCCTGGCGGGTCAGGTTCGCGATCGACCGGATGCTCCGCTCGCCCCAGAGGTCCGCATAGGGGAAGCTTGGAATATCGCTCATGTGGATGCCGGCGCAGACGACGCGGCCGCCCTTGCGCACGGCCTTGAGCGCCAGCGGCACGAGGGGGCCGACCGCCGCGAAAAT
>DAINCG010000106.1:0-9902 GCA_036732525.1 Pseudomonadota bacterium
GGCGGCGGCCACATAGCCGTCGATCGGCGCGGCGATGACGCGGGTCGCGAGGCCCTTCAGCGTCGCGTCGGCGCTGACGCGATAGTCTTCCGTCGCGAAGGCGAAGAACAGGGTCGCCGCCACGAGCAGCGCCGCCGCCGCCTTGCGGCCGAGATAGCCCGGCCCGACCAGGCGCTCGAATTGCCGGACGGCGCTGTCGCCGGCCTTGGCGACGAGCCAACGGTCGTTGCGGCGCTTTTCTTCCAGGATCGGCCCTGCCAGGCAGGCGGCCGTTTCCGCGAGCTCGATCGTCGCGGCGTCGAACGGGCCGCGGCCGCGGCGCTCGCAGACGACGGCGCCGAAATAGCGCTCGCCGGCGGACAGCGGCACGGTCAGGATCGCGTCCGCCTCGCCCGCCTCGGCGAGCGCGCGATGCGCCGCGCCGACGACGAAACTGTCGTCCTCCAACGGATAGGCCAGCAGCAATTGCTGATCGACCGCCTCGTCCATCGCGGCCGTCTGCGCGCGAACCAGGTTCATCCGCTTGTTGAACTGCACGCTGTCCGAAACGGCGACGACGTGGCAGCGCCGGCGGCGCCGGAAGCCGATGCTGACCCGTCAAAGCTCTCAAGCTCCAGCGCCGTGGCGACAAGGCGGAAAAGCGCGCTCAGGCGATCCGCGGCCTCGGTCGCCCGGACGTCTTCCGTCGGCGCCTCGCCGCCGCCCGCGCTCAACCAGGCAGAGCCCCATTGCAGCTGGCGCATCGCCTCGCGCGGGTCGGCGCCGGCCAGATCGCCCAGTTCGACCGCGACCACCGCGCGCACGCCGCCGCCGACGTCGAAGGGATAGGCCAGCGCCGTCTTCGCGGCGACGCTGCGCCGGCCGTGGCCGCCCGGGCGATGGATGACGCCCTGCCGCCGCGCCAGCGCCATCTCGACGGCCGCCGGCAGAAGCGCGCCGGCGCCGCCCCCCGCCGGCCAAGTATGGGAGGCGACGGCGTCCGCGCCGGCCGGGTCGACGAACGTCAGCAGGCCGCGCTCCGCGCCGTCGATCATCCGGCATTGCAGGCCGAGCCAAGGGTCCGCCCGGTCGGCGAGGGTCGTCGCCGAATCGAGGCGCCGCCAAAGCGCATGGTCCAGATAGTAGACGCGGGACGCTTCCGCCTCGGGCGCGGCGGACTCATGCGCTCCGCCCTCGATCGCGCCGCTGTCGGAATCGTTCGCCATCGTCAGCGAATCGTCAGTTTGCCGAACCGCTCTTCATATTGTTGGAGAACGCCGTTCAGCATCGTCGCAAGGCGTTTCGCGGCGAGCGGGTTCAGGATGATGCGATCCGAAAGCTGGACCGAAACCTTGCGCTCGCCCTGCGACGCGTCCCAGGTCTGGTTGGTGCCGAAGAACAGCATCACCTCTTCCTGGGTGCTGACGACATTGACGGCGTTCGCATAGGACGAGGTCATCTGGCTGTCGTCCCAGACGAGCCGGGAGCCGGCGCCATCGGCCTTCGCCGGCGCAGCTTCGCCGCCGCCCGTCGCCGCGTTCGCTTCGTTCTTATCCGCCATACCGCCCCCGTCGATCTGCCGTCCCGATGGTCAAATCATTACAATCCTTAGGTTATACGAATGCCCAGGGCGCGTCTTCCTCGCCGAAGAGCGGCGTGAACTCGCCTGTCTCGGGATCGAAGGTCCCGCTCTCGAAGTCGGAATCGTCGTCATCCTCGATCTGATCGGGCAGGGCGAACTCCGCGTCGTCCAGCGTGCGCAGCCAGGCCCCGTCGAGCCAGGCGACGATGTTGGACTGGATCGTCGACTGCGGCTCGACCGCCGCCCGCAGCTCCTCCGGCGGCGCCGGCAGCAGGATCGGCGCGGCGCTGTCCGGGATCAGCCGGACGCCCGAACCGAGGGTCGCCGACATCAGGTCGCCGTCGCCGTCGGCATGGTCCAGGCCCCGGACATGGCCGAGTTCATGCATGACGACGGTCAGCAGGTCGACGCCGGCGGCGGCCGCGGGGTCGACGGCGGCCAGACTGCTCGTCTCGCCATCCGGCGCGAATTCCGCGTCGTCCTCCGGCGTCGCGTCGACGAACCAGCCGCGCCCGGCCGCGTCGATGTCGACGATGATGTTATCCCCGACGGCGACAGCCAGCAGGTCGCCCGGCAGATCCGAGACGGAGAGCACGATCCCGCCGACATCCGCGTCGCCGAACCGGCTCGCCGCCGCATCCACGAAAGCTTCAGCCGTCGCATCGTCGAGCGTGAGCGTGGCCGCATTCTGGACGGTCGGCCCGGACGCCGTGAGCGGGTTCTGCGAGAGATCGCTGCCGGCGTTGTTGTAGCCGTCGAGCAGATCCTTCAGCGCGTTGATTTGGCCGTTCGAACCGTTCGCCAGAACGTCGTTCACGGCGGCGATGATCTCGGCTGCAGTCAGCGGATAGGCGACGTCCGGATGGGTCGCATTGAGGACCGCGGCGACCGCGTGACGCAGCAGCGCATTCGCCTGTCCGCCATTGAGGTCGAGCGCGTCGACGAGCGGCAGGTCGTCATAGCCGAGCGCATCGGGCACGTCGAACAGGCTCTCAAGCGTGTCGGCCGGATCGTAGATCAGCACGCCGTCGGCGTCGTGCGGCCAAGCGGACGCGCCATGCATGTCGGCGTTGTTCTTCCAGAAGCCGGGCGTGTTGCCTTCGCTGCCCTGATTGCCGTCCTGGAAGCCGAAGTGGTGGTTCAGGTCTTCCGCGGTCGCCTGGAAGCCGCCGGTCGTCGTCCCGACGGCCGTCGCCTTGTTCACATATGCGCCGACGGTCACCTGATATCCCGAGACGCCGGCTGAGCTGTAGAGCCAAGTCTCGCCCGGATCGAGCATCCCGTCGGCATTCGCGTCGCCGATGTTGAAACCGTTCCCGCCGACGACGCTCGCCGGCAGGAAGTCGTCCGCGGGATCGGCCGTGCCGGCGTCGTCGGTCACGACGACATCGCCGAGCGGCAGCAGGCCCTGGTTGCGGACCAGATAGGTCCAGACCGGCGTCGTGCCGAGCATCAGTTCCGGACCCGGTCCCACGTCCGCGTCCTCAAGCGAGGTCGGATTGAGCGGGTCGGTCGCGTTGATCGCCTTTTCGATGACCAGCGAGCCTTCGACGACGACGCCGAAATGATTGTTCGGATCGTCGGCCAACAGCGTGATCGTCGGATCGTCGGCCGCCATGCCGGTCGCGACGGCGCGGTTCGTATAGAGGCCTTCCTGCACGACGTAGGCGGCCGCGCCCTCGGACGTGAACAGCCACGTCTCACCGACGTCGATCAGGCCGTTGGCGTTCCCGTCGCCGACATTGAAGCCGTTCGCCGTGATCGCGACCGGCGCGAAGTCGTCCGACGGGTCCGCCGTGCCGGCGTCGTCCGTCAGCGCGCCGAGAGCGATCGCGAATCCGGCGCCGCCGTCGGCGTCGGTGACGTTGCCGACCTCGTAGAGCCAGACGACCGGCGTGCCGACGGCCAGCATGGGGCCGTCCGGCGTGTCGGCGTCGACCGGCGCGGCAAGGCCGTCCGCCGTGATCAGCTTCTCGAGCGTCAGGCCCGGAACCGGCGGCGGCGCGCCGACATGGTGGTTGAGGTCGCTGTCGGCGATCTGGCCGCCCAGCACGTCCGTCGCCGTGACCGTGACGGAATTGACATATTGGCCTTCGACCGCCGCATAGGCGCGGACGCCCGCCGAAGTGAAGAGCCAGGCCTCGCCCGGGTCGACGAAGCCGTTGGCGTTCGCGTCGCCGACGTTGAAGCCGCCCGCCGTCACCGCGACCGGCGCGAAATCGTCCGACAGGTCGGCGGTGCCGAAGTCGTCGACCAGCATGTCGATCTGGAACGCCACGTCGCCGTCGTTGGAGACGAGATAGGTCCAAACCACGGCGTCGCCGGCGCTGAGCGTCGGGCCGGTCGGCAGGTCGGCGTCCTCGGCCGCGGTCGGGTTCTGCGGATCGACGGCGTTGATCGCCTTATCGACCCGGATCGCGGACATTGGATCCTCGACCATGCCGAAGTGATGGTTTGCGTCGCTGTCGCTGACGAACACGCCGAGCGCCGCATTCTCCGCCGCGACGGTCGCGATGTTGGCGTAGACGCCGGGCGCCGCCGCGTAGTCGACGACGCCGGTCGACGTGAAGCGCCAGACCTCGTTCGGATCCAGCATGCCGTCATTGTCGATGTCGCCGACATTGATGCGGCCGGGCGCCGCGACATGGGCCGGCGCGAAGTCGTCGCTGGCGTCGCCGGGCGTGCCGAAGTCGTCGAGGATCGAGGTGATCGAAAGCGGCGTCGTGCCGGTATTGAAGACGTTGTAGGTCCAGACCACGGAGGCGCCCACGGCGATCTGCATGCCGGGCGCCGAATCGGCGTCCTCCGCCGCGGTCGGGTTCGCAGGATCGAGCGCGTTGATCGCCTTCTCGATGCGCACGCCCTGGGACGCGACGCCGAAGCCTTCGTGGTTGTTGGCGTCCCACGCGGAGACGGGGCCGCCCGCTTCGTCGGTCGCGGTCACGAACGCGATGTTCGTATAGAGGCCTTCCTGAACCGAATAGCTGACGACGCCGGCCGTCGAGAACAGCCAGGTCTCGTTCGGGTCGAGCAGGCCGTTGCCGTTGTTGTCGCCGCTGATCGGCTGGGTCAGCGTGAACTGCCCGCCGCGCGGCGAGGTGTCGGTGATCGTGACGTCGCCGAGATCGACCGCGCGGGCGCCCGACGTGAGGTTCCGGACCAGATAGGTCCAGACCACCGGCGTGCCGACATCGAGGAAGACCCGGTTCTCGTAGTTGTCCGCGTCCTCCGCGTCGGTCGGGCTGGTCGGATCGACGGCGTTGATCGCCTTCTCGATGCTGATGAGGCCGGTCGCCCCCGGCAGGTCCGGCCGCAGCCGCCCGGTCGGCGTGCTGGAATGCGCGTCCTGCAGCGGCGCCTGCAGCAGGTCGTTCTCCGGCCCGCCATGGTCGTCATAGGCGTCCGGACCGTTGCCCGGCTGCGGATCGCGCGGCGGGCCGTGCTGCTCGTTGAACAGCGGATCCTGCGGCCCGACCGTGCCGCTCTCGTCGAACGGGTTGGGGCCGAGCGTCAGGTCGGCGCCGCCGGCGGCGGCCATGTCGAGCTGGAACTGCAGGTTCTGCGGCGACGGCGCGCGGATCACGGTCGGTTCGCCGAAGCGGCGGAACGGCGTGAAGAAGCTGTTGAACTCGCCGGTCCAGTCGAACATCCGGTCGTAGCCGGTGTTCGCGATCAAGACGTCGAGCCCGACCCCGCCGAACGCGAAGTCGCCGGCGCCGCCCGTCGTCTGCCAGAGGCGCCCGTCGTCGGTGCCGGAGGTGGCGAGATTGTCGTCGAGCTGGTGGTAGTCGTCACCGATGCCGCCGAACAGCCGGTCATGGCCCGTGCCGCCGAAGAGGGCGTCATGGCCATAGTCGCCGAAGATCCAGTCCTTGCCGTCCTCGATCAGGACGCCGTTCGCGTCGAATGTCTCGAAGTTCAGCAGGAAGCCCTGGATCATCTCGCGCGGATTGTCGGCGTCGAAGAAATCGAGCTTCCGCGTCAGGGGGTCGTAGAGGAAGGGCGCCGCCGCGATCGCGCGCGTGTCGTCGAAGAATTCCGCCAGCGCCTCGGCGCCGGAGATCGCATCGTTGTCCGCGCCGCCGTGCAGATAGTCGTCGCCGAGACCGCCGTAGATAATGTCCGTGCCGCCGGACTCGAACGCCTGCAGGTCGACGGCCTTCTTGATCACGCCGGCGATGTCCACCACCGCGGCCGTCGACGGGCTGCTCGGCGGGCCGCCGCCGGGCGTCGTCAGGACCTTCTGCTGCTCGCCGGGCAGGCCGCTCAGCGGCTCGGCGACGCCATTGCGGCTCGTCTTGACGAAGCCGTCGTCGCCGATGATCCCGTCCGTGCCGGAGCCGCCGAAGATCTTGTCGGCGCCGACGCCGCCGATCAGGTCGTCGTCCCATCCGTCGCCGTAGATGACGTCGTCGCCGATCATGCCGTGCACGATATCGTCGCCGTCTTCCGCCTTGATCAGGTCGGAGCCGCCGATGCCCGCCGTCGCGTCGCCCGCCGTGTAGTCGAGCAGCGCGTAGGCGCGCACGACGATGCGCAGGTCGCCGCGCGACTGGCCTTCGAACGGCGCGGCCGGGTCGGAGTCGATGTCGTTGGTCGCGTCGAGTGCATATTCCAGGAAATCGCCCGGGAACTGGTCCTGGGAGTCGATCAGGCCGTAGATGTTGGCGTTGTCGCCCATGATCACGTCGGCGTCGAAGGCGTGCTCCGCCAAGACGTCGAGGGTCGAATCGGCGCCCTGCCCGAGCGCGTTCCGGTCGATGCGGAGCCCCGCGCCGCCGAAGATGATGTCGGAGCCGTCCGGCCGCAGGTCCGGCGTCACCAGCGAGAACAGGCTGGAGTTGCCGCCGATCAGGTCGTCCTGGCCGAGATTGCCGAAGATGACGTCGTCGCCGCCGCCGCCTTCGACATAGTCGTCGCCGTCGGTCGCCTGGTTCTCGAAGGACGGCGTGTGCGCCAGCGTCCCGTCGGGATTGCGCGCGGCGCCGACCGCGACGCCCGCGTCGACCTTGCCGAGGATCGAGCCGTCGCCCTGGATCACGTCGTCGCCGAGCTGGCCGAAGATCAGGTCCTCGTCGGCGCCGCCGGCGATGTAGTCGTCGCCGAAGCTGCCGTCGGCCCGCGCCTCGAGCGCGAAACTGTGGTCGAGGTCGACGATGCGGAACGTCGCCCAGTTGGCGCCGTCGATCCTGGGATCGGCGAACGGCGTGTTCGGGTCCGTATTGTCGGAACCGTCGCTGTTGTAGAGGAACGTGCCGATCAGTTGGCGCATGCGCGGATCCTGATCGCGCACCGCGGTCGAGGTCGGGCGGTGGTCCAGGCGCACGTTGTCGCCGAAGATGAAGTCCTCTTCCGTGCCGCCGTCGATGTCGTCGCCGCCGCGCGTCGCGCCGAGGCGGTTGGCGCCGCCGATCAGGATGTCTTCGTCGGCGTCGCCGAAGATCATGTCGTCGCCGCCCGTATCCCGGACCGCGCTTTCGATCGTCAGAATGTAGCTCTGCAGCAGACCGTCCGCGTCGACGTAGTCGTAGGCCGTCGTGCGGATCTTGAGCGGCGGCAGCGCGTCGAGCCGCGCCTCGAAATCGGCGAGCGCCTCCGGTTGGGTCAGGATGACGCCGTGGTCGCCGAAGATGATGTCGTCGTCGTCGCCGCCATGCAGCTCGTCGTCGCCGACCTGAAGCCCGTCGGCCACGGCAAAGCTCGACCGGTTGACGTTCGGCACGGTCAGCACCGGCCCTGCCAGTATGCGGGCGGCCGCCTCGCCGATCGGGTCGCTCGGGTCGAGCACGATGTCGAACCGGCGCAGCGGCTCGACGTCGCCGATCAGGTCGACGTTGAAGCCGTCGTCGCCGTAGATGTGGTCGATGCCGCCCTGGCCGAAGACGATGTCGTCGCCGGAGCCGCCGGCGATGTGGTCGCCTTCGATGCTGCCGACGATGATGTCGTCGTTCTGGCCGCCATAGACGGTGATCATGCCGGCATTGGCGCCGGCGACGGCGGAGAAGGCGACCCCGCTTTCGTCGACGATGTCGCCTTCGAGCGTCAGCACCGACCCGTCGGCGGAGACTTCGAGGATGCGGTACGAGCCGGCGTTCACGCTGCCGGGCGCGTCGAACGTGATCGTCCGGCCCGCGACGAAGCCCGATTCGATCCAGTGGCCGTCCGCCAGAATGGCCATGCCTTGGCCGCCGCCCATCCCCATGAAGTCGGCCGTGCCGGCGATCTCGGCATAGGCGACGATGATGTCCTTGCCGTGGAACGTGAACGGATTGCCGACCGGGAAGCGGAAGGTTTCGTCCTCGTCCGGCTCGACCAGCTTGTCGAACGGCTTCGGCCCGAAGTCCCGGCCAGCCGTGCTGGACGGATCGCCGCTTTACCAGACGCCGTCCTGCGACGTGTCGCCATAGATCACGAGCAGGGAGTCCGCCCCGCCGCCGCCGTCCACGATGATCGTGTCGCCATCGTCCGCCGTGCGGTTGCCGCCGCCGTGGACCGCGGTCACGCCGCCATGGATCGCGTCGGTGCGGAGCGTGCCCTCGATGACCAGCGTGTCGTTGCCGGCGCCCATCAGGAAATTGAGGATTTCGATGGTGCTGGCGTCGCCGTCGGTCACGAAGTCGCCGTTCGCATCGAGCGCGATCGTCCCGAAGGTGATGCCGCCTGGCACGAGCAGCGGCTCGCCGAACGCCGTTTCCGTGAAGTCCTGGTCGCCGAAGTCGAGCGACCCGGCCATGCCGAAACCGGACAGGTTCGTCGAGGTCAGGACGCCCTGATCGTCTTCGCGGCTCGAGTCGTTGAAGATGTTGAGGGTGTCGATTTCCGCCAGCTCGTCCGGCTGCGGGTCGATCGCCAGGAAGTCCCGGTTCACCTCGCCCGGCAGCAACACGGCCCGGGCCAGGCCGCGTTCGACGACGAAGCCACCTTCGACCGCGAGCGGCCCGTCGAGCGCGCTGGTCAGGTGCGGCGTCACAGGGAAGATCTTGGCGTTCTCGCGGCCCGGCGGCAGGTCGTAGTTCGGATCGGCCGCGAGCGTGACGGTGACGTCCTGGAACCAGTTGGTTTCGTCGAACGTGATCATCGGCGCGACCCGTACGACGCGGACGTCCTGCAGCGCGAACTCCCCCGTCCCGAATGCGGTCAGGTCATTCTCCGCCGTCAGCAGCATCACGTTGTCGGGGCCGTCCGGCGTCGCCGAACCGATGATGGCGATCTTGTAGTTCTCTGTGACGCCGCCGGCCGTGATCTCGATCCGCTGGCCTTCGAGGAAGCCGGCGTCGAGCCAGTTTTCGGCGCCGGTGATGTCGATCGTGTTGTCCGCCACATCGAACGCGAGGTCGCCGATGAAGAGGCCGTTCCGCTCCGCGCGGCTGAGCGACATGCCGTCCGTCGTCTCGGAGGCGAGCGCGCCGCCGGCGGCGAGCGTGATGGTGCGGCCGTCAGCGGAGACGGAGTCGATGACGTAGAAGTCTTCGGACCCGCTGTCGTTGCCGGCCGATGAACCGCCGATCTGCAGCAACTGGCCCGCCGCGAAGCCTTCGTCCAGGAAGCTGCCGCGATCGGTCCGCTCCAGGGTGCGCGCGCCGCCGTCGACGACCAGTTCGCCCGTGAAGAAAACGGCGCTGTCGAGCTTGCCGATCTCGCCGAACGACAGGCGGTCGATCATGGCGCCGTCGGTCGCGCCGAAGACGTCCGCGAGGCCGCCGGTGTTGATGGCGATCGACACGGTCTCGCCCGGCGCCGGCGCGCGGGTCAGACGGATCGTGTAGTCGTCCCGATCCGCGGGCCCCGGCGTCGCCGAGTCGGTGAGGAGCGTGTCGCCGCCGCTTTCGACGATGACGACGTCGGCGTTCTCATTGTCGAACACGTCGACCGCGAGGTCGACCGAACGCACGTTGGCGTAGATGTTCGATCCGGCGACGCTGTGCGTCACGATCGAGATGTCCGGGTTCTCGAAGTCGTCGTCGTCGTCGGCCGTGACGTCGATCGTCACGGCGTCGTCCCAGTTGGTCTCGTCGAAGGTGATGACGCCGTTCTGGAACCGGCCGTCCAGGCTGGCGAACTGCAACTCGCCGTCCGCATTGTTCAGCGTCACCTCGACGATTTCGCCGGCACCCGGCGCCCGCGTGAGGCGGATGTCGTAGCTGTCCGCAATGCCGAAGGGCTGGTCGCCCTCCAGGACCAGCGTGCCGCCGTTGGTCTCGGTGATGATCAGGCCGGCCAGGTCGTCGTCGATGACCGTGACTTCGACATTGCGCACCGCCGCCTGGTCGAAGATCGCGCGGTCCGCCGCTGCGGCGTCCAGGTTGACGGATACGGCGTGATTGATCGTCACCACCCGCTC
>DAINCG010000106.1:9912-12595 GCA_036732525.1 Pseudomonadota bacterium
GCCTTCCGGCAGCAGGTCGTCGGGCGCGGTCACATGGACGATGCGGGCCTGATCCCAGTTGCTCGCGTCGAAGGCGAGCACCAGGGCGCGGGTCGGCACGAGTTCGGTCAGCTGGTTGACCGTGACCGCATCGAAGAACGCCGCGTCCGCGGGGTCGGCCGGCAGGCTCGCCGGATTGCTCGGGTCGAAGACGGCGCCGGTCGACGTGATCAGGATCGATTCGCCGAAGTCGGGCAGGCCGTCGGCGCCCGGCAGCGGCGGGCCGCCGGCGAGGGGGTTTTCGGTCAGGCTGTCGATGAAGGTCCGAAGCGGATTCGTGACGTCGCGGTTCTCTACCTCCTGGTTCGAGCGAGCGGCGGAGACCGTGACGTAGACGACCGTCCCGGCGGTCGGCGCGGTCGCGAGGCGGATCGAGTAGCGGTCCTTGAACAGGCCCTCGCCGACGATCGTCTCGCCGTCTTCGAGCCCGTTGTCGTCCAACTCGTCGATGACGACCACGCCTTCGGCCGGCGACGCGACGTTCAGGTCGATGCCGGGGGCCAGGACGTCCCGATAGACCGGCCCGTCCGTCTCCAGGTCGTGGTTGACGAAGTCGGCCTGGCCTTCGAGTTCGCGGGTGATGATGTCGCCCTCGACGTCGCCCGTGACGTTGATCGTGTCGCTGCCAAGGCCGCCGATGATGCGGGTGGAGACGCCGAACGGCGTCGAAATCACGTAGAACTGGTCGTCGCCTTCCAGGCCGTCGACTTCGACGACTTCGACGTTGTCGAAGCGCACGCTGACGCCAGCGCCGAAGACGCCGTCCTTGCTGATGACGAAGTCGTCCGGGAACTCGGTGCCGATGACGACGACCTTGTCGAAGCCCGTCCCGCCGTCGATCGAGACCGGCGCGTTGATGTTGTACTGGACCTCGTCGTCGCCGCCGCCGGGGCGCAGGAAGATCGAATCGCCGGTCGAAAGCGCGATCTCGCGATCGTCGCTGTTGATGATCGGGTCGCCGAACTCGTCCGCCAGCGCGAAGGCGCGCACGACGAAGAGGTCGTTGCCGCTGTCGCCTTCCAGGCGCACTTCGGCCCGGTTCGAATAGACCGTGAAGCTGTCGCCGCCCGAGCCGCCCTTGGCGACCAGCGGGAAGGACGGGCCCTGGCTGAGATAGCCGCGCGTCGTGCGCACGATCGAAGATGAGAAGTCGTCCTGCGGCTGGCCCTGGAGGTCGAAGGGCAGCAGCAGACCCGTCGTCGGGTCGATCTCGGCGCCATAGAGCTGGCCGATCTGGAAGACGTCGCTGCCGGCGCCGCCTTCGAGCGACGTGATCGCCGACGTGTCGTCGACGGCGAAATAATCGTCCCCTTCGAGGCCATAGACCGAGAGACGGCCGTTGACGTTGACGTCGTAGCTGATGCGCTGGACCGCCTGCGGACGGACGGACGGGTCCTCCGTCGGGTCGGACGCGCGCGACTGGCGGAGCGCCGTCTCGAACGCGGTTTCGCCGGGCAGCGCCAAGTTCGGATCGGCGTGCAGCAGCGCCACATAGGCCGGGTCTTCGGAAATCTCGCCCGGCAGGAAGTTCGCGGCGCGGAGCAGGAACACGTCCTCCGCGTCGGAGCCGGTCACCGCGAGCGTATCGACGCCGTCGTCCTTGGCGCCGCGGTCGAGGACGTTGATGACGTAGTTGCGGAACGCGCCGTACGTGCCCGTCGTGTTGACGACATAGACGTCGGTGTCCGCCTGCCCGTCGAGCCGGAGCGTGCGGCCGGCGGCGACGTCCATGCTTTGCAATTCGTTGACGCGGAACTCGTCCTGGCCGTCGTCCTCGATCAGGCTGCCGCTCTCGTCCATCCGATTGGCCGACTGGCTGCCGAAGACCTGGGTGTAGTTGCCGAGGAAGGTCTCTTCGAAGGTGAAGAGATCGACGTCGGTGTGGCCCAAGATCTGGGTCATCAAGCCGCGTTCGGCCGGCGCGCCCGGATCAAAGACGTCGTCGAAGACGCCGCCGACCTGCGCCGGCAGCAGCGTCACGGCCGGGATGTCGGCCGGATCGAGGTCGTTGCGGAGCGAGCCGAGGTCGGAACCGCCGAACTGCAGGTTCCCGCCGAAACCCGGATCCGCGTTCACGTCGTCCGGGATATCCTGCCCGGCGACACGCTTGCGGTTGACGTCGCTGCGGATCGTGACGGTCGTACCGGCCACGATCTGGCTGGCGTTCGCGGTGACGACATTGTCGCCGACCCAGAGCGAAACGGCCGTCGCGGCGAGGATGCCGCTGCGCAGTTCGTCGCCGATCACGTCGAAGGACGGTACGATGCTGCGCGGGTCGTCCTGATCGACCAGCGCGAGGCCGGAGGCCAGCAGGTAGAGGTCCTCGCCCGGCAGGACGGTCGCGTTCGGCTCGGCGCGCGGCAGCGTCGGCACCTGCGCCGTGTCAGGGATCGTCAGGCGCACTTCGCCGGTCGCCGATTTCGCGGCCAGGACCAGGAGCTCGTTGTCCGTCTCGGTCAGGTAGACGCCCGCCGTCGCCTCCGCGTAGAGCCGGCCTTCGAAGGCGCCGGCGCGGGCGGAATCGATGTCGAAATCGTTCTCGGCCGAGCCGATCGCAGCGCCATCGCCCTCCGCCGCGAGGGTCACATCGTGCGCCGCCTCGACGTTCGACGCCGCGTCGTCGTTGGCGTCGACGATCGAGCCG
>DAINCG010000107.1:0-1049 GCA_036732525.1 Pseudomonadota bacterium
TGAATCGAGACGTCGAGCGCGGAGACCGGCTCGTCGCAGACGATCAGCTCGGGATTGACCGCGAGCGCCCGCGCGATTCCGAGCCGCTGGCGCTGCCCGCCGGAGAACTCGTGCGCGTAGGAATACATCCGCTCCGGCCTAAGGCCGACGCGCTCGAACAGCCAGGCGACCCGGTCGCGCCGCTCCTGCTTCGTGCCGACGTCGTGGATGACGAGGGATTCGCCGACGATGTTGGCCGCCTGCATGCGCGGATTGAGCGAGGCATAGGGGTCCTGGAAGATCATCTGCATGCGCTGGCGATAGGGCAGCATCTGCTTCGGCGTGAGCGCGGTGATGTCCTCGCCCTTCACCTTCACCGAACCCGCCGTCGGCTCCAGCAGCTTCAGGACCGTCCGGCCGACGGTCGACTTGCCGCAGCCGGACTCGCCGACGATGCCGAGCGTCTCGCCCGGCCCGATCGCGAAGGAGACGCCGTCGACGGCGTGCACCTGCCCGACGGCGCGCGAAATCACGCCCTTGTAGATCGGAAAATGCTTCTTCAGGTCAGCGACTTCGAGGAGCGGCGTCTGGACCTCCGCCGGCTGGTCGCGGCTCATTGCACGTCTCCCGCACTGAGTTCCGCTGCGCGCCAGCAGGCGACCCAATGGTCGGGCCGGAACTCCTCCAGCGGCGGATATGCGGCGCGGCACTTGTCGACCGCATGCCGGCAGCGGGGCGCGAAGGCGCAGCCCGGCGGCAGCCGGGTCAGCGACGGCACCATGCCGGTGATCTCGCTGAGGCGCGGTCGCTTGCCTTCGAGGTGCGCCGCCTCCTCCAAGTTCGGGATCGAGCCGAGCAGGCCCTGCGTATAGGGGTGGCTCGGATAGTCGAACAGCTCCTCCATCGACGCCTCTTCGACCTTCCGACCGGCATACATGACGACGACGCGGTCAGCGTTCTCCGCGACGACGCCCATGTCGTGGGTGATCAGCACGATCGCCGTGCCGGTCTTCTCCTGGAGGTCGCGCATCAGGTCGAGGATCTGCGCCTGGATCGTGACGTCGAGCGCC
>DAINCG010000107.1:1123-12546 GCA_036732525.1 Pseudomonadota bacterium
CGTTGCCGCATGCCGCCCGAGAGCTGATGCGGATAGGCCCGCACGCGGCTCTCCGGCTCCGGGATCGAGACCTGGCGCAGCATGTCGATCGCGCGCTTCGCCGCCTCCCGCTTGGTCAGGCCCTGATGGAGCACAAGGGACTCGCTGATCTGCTTGCCGATCGGGTAGAGCGGGTTCAGCGCCGTCATCGGCTCCTGAAAGATCATCGAAATTTCGTTGCCGCGAATGCGCTCCATCTCGGCTTCCGACAGCCCGAGCAGATCCAGCCCGTTGAACAGGATCGCGCCGCCGACGATCTCGCCGGGCGGGTTCGGAATGAGCCTCAGGACCGAGAGCGCCGTCACGCTCTTGCCGCAGCCGCTCTCGCCGACGACGCCGAGCGTCTCGCCCGCACGCACGCTGTAGGAGAGGCCGTCGACCGCCTTCACCACGCCGTCGGGCGATCGGAACTGGGTCTGCAAGTCGCGCACTTCCAGCACCGCGTCGCCGGACGGCGCCGGCCGCAGGCCGGTCGGCGCATCAGCTTCCGCCAAGTCGCTCAAACCGATCTCCTCCCGTAATGCGGCGCGTCTTGCCGGCGCCGTCGTTCTGCCAAGACCCGTCAGAGCAGAGCGGCTGACGGCCGCAAAGTCAAAGCCATTTTATTTCAAAGGACATTAAATTGCCGCGAATCGTTTTCGCCCTCCAGAAAGATCGTGCGTAGACTCGCTTGGTTAACGCCATTAGGCTTCTTGAAAAATTTAAACAGAGGAGACGCGAGATGGCAAATCAAGGATTCCGGTTACCTCCCTTGAATAGGCGCGCTTTCTTGGCCGGAAGCACCGCCATGGCGGCCGGCGCCTACGGCCTGGCCGGCGGGCGCGCCCGTGCGGCCGTGCCGATGGAAATGGACGGCTCGAATTTCAAGCTGACGGCTCCTGACGACAATCCGAAGCGCGGCGGCGTCCTGCGCTACGGCATCACCATGCGGCCGCCCCATCTCGACTTCCACCAGTCCGGCACGGTCAACAATCTCGGCAGCCAGGGCTGCATGTATGACAATCTCGTCCGCCGCAATCCGAACGACAGCGGGCAGACGATCATCCCCGATCTGGCGCATAGCTGGGAGGTCGCGAAGGACGGCAAGACCTACACCTTCTTCCTGCGCAAGGGCGTCGAGTTCAGCGACGGCGCGAAGATGACCTCGGCCGACGTGAAGGCGACTTTCGACCGGATCGTGAAGCCGCCCCAGGGCATCAACATCCCGCGGAGCGGCCTCTTCACCTCCGTCGAATCGATCGAGGCGCCTGACGACTACACGGTACAGTTCAAGCTTTCGGTGCCGAAGCCCGCCGACTTCATCATGGGGGCCATCGCCAGCGGCTGGAACGGCATCGTCCGCAAGAAGACGTTGGAAGACAACAACTACAATCTCCGCAAGACCCTCGACGTCCCCGGCACCGGCCCGTTCCAGAGCGTGCGCCGGGTCGAGCAGGAAGTCTGGGAGATGAAGCGCAACGAGAACTACTGGAACGAGGGCCTGCCTTATCTGGACGGCATCGAGTTCTACCACGGCCTGCCGTTTTCGCCGGAGCTCGGCTCGGCGCTGCTCTCGGGCCGCGTCGACTATGCGCGCCTGATCGATCCCGTCACCCGACGGGAGGTCGAGAAGAAGGACGGGATGAGCGCTACGGACTACTTCCAGAGCGTCATCCAGGCGACATACATGAACGCCAAGAAGGGCCCGCTCGCGGACCCGCGCGTTCGCCGCGCCTTCCATCTGGTGCTCGACCGGCCGGTGCTGGTCGACGTGGTGAAGGACGTCGCGCCGATGATGGTCGGCGGCTTCATCTATCCCTTCTCGAGCTTCGCCACGCCGCTCGACCAGCTGCGCCAGCGCCTCGGCTACCAGGACAATACCGACCCGGCCGTCAAGGAAGCCAAGGAGCTGATGGCGGCCGCCGGCCATCCCAACGGCATCGAGGGCCTCGACTTCCTGGTCCGCGAGGTCGCGAGCTTCAAGCTCTGGTCGCAGGCGATCCAGGCGATGCTGCAGCAGTCGCTGAACGTCACGACCAACCTGCGCACGGTCGTCGAGTCCGTCTGGTTCGACGACGTCCGCTCGGGCAATTACGACATGGCGATCGGCGCCGTCGTCTCGACGCTGATCGACCCGTCCGACTACTTCAACGCCTGGTACAAGACCGACGGCATCCAGAACTACTCGAACTGGTCGGTGCCGGAGTTCGACGAACAGCTGAAGATCATCGACAGCGAGGTCGATCCGACCAAACGCCAGGCCGCGATCACCAAGGCCGAAATGATCATGGAGCAGAACCCGCCGCTGATGCCGGTGGCTTGGGAAAAGATCAACGACGGCTGGTACAACTATGTGAAGGGCCACCGCCCGGACAACTATTTCGGCATCTACGACGTCGTCCGCATGGACACCTTCTGGCTGGACAAGTAGGCGACGTCGCTCCCGGTTGGGGGCGGACGGCCAGGGTTCGGCGGCGCGCCGGCCCTGGCCGTCTTTTTCTGGCTCCGAACGTGATCGCTATTCGGACTTGAGCGGCGGCAGCGTCCGCAGGAAGGCGACGATGGCGTCGAGGTCCTCGCCGCTCATTCGGGCATAGTAGCCATAGCCCATGGGCGGAAAGAGCGCGCGGCCGTCCCGGCTGACGCCGTGGGTGATCGCGCGCTTGATCTCGTCGTCGGACCAGGCGCCGAGGCCGTCCTCCGCATCGCTGGTGATGTTCGCGGAGACGGAAACGCCCCAGGGTCCCGGGAAGGGAAATCCGCCTGCGCCCAGCCGCGTCTCGAACTCCCGATGCCCGCCCGCGCCCATCGGCGTGTGGCATTCGAGGCAGTGACCGAGCGGGCCCGCCAGATAGGCGCCCCGGCTGACGGCGTCGTCGCCCGCCGGCGCGGACACGGAGACGACGTTTGGGCCATAGGACGGCGGCAGCGGAATGCGATAGATCGACTTCGGCACCTCGTTCCGGACCGGCGGCAGCGACAGGACGTAATCCGCGATCGCCGCAACGTCGGCGTCCGAAATCCCGCGATAGAACTCGAACGGCATCGGCGGGCCGATCAGCGTGCCGTCCGGCCGGCGGCCGTTGCGGATGGCGTCGATCAACTGCGACTTCGTCCAGCCGCCGATCCCCGTCTCGGGATCGGGCGTGATGTTGCCGGCATAGGCGGTGAACGGCGGCTCATCCGTCAGGAAGCGGCCCGCGAGATTACGCTCCGCGTCCGGCCCGTTCGGCCCGAACGGCGTGTGGCAATTCCCGCAGGCCACGACCGTTTCGACGAGATAGCGCCCGCGCTCCAGCGCGTCCGACGCGGCGGCTGCTTGAGTTGCGAAGAACGCACAGACGCCAATCAACCCGACCAGGCGACGCATGGTATTACTCCGAAACGCCGCGGCGGGGCCCGAGTCGGCCTCGACCTGACCGCAGCAGCCGCAGAGGTTGCGCCGCAGTACAGGAATCCGCAATTGAGATTTTCGGCGTTCCGAACGCGACCTCAGCCTGCCGCCGCCTCCCGCGCATCCATGGACGCCGCGACGTAGACCCGGCTCAGGACAACTGCAATCAGCAGATACGCAACGAGATCAATGCCTTGCCCCAACAGGCTCCGTAACGCGGACGCCACCAAATCAACGCGCGCATGAGGTAGTATGTATTCTACGATACCAAAAAGCACAAACTGCGATACTTTAGAAAGCAATATTATTACACAAACCGACTTAAACACCGCTGAATGCAGTCGTCGCCATGCCGCACGATGCCCTGCTCCGCCGATACCGGCTCCTATCGCAGAAGCTGGGAGCACAGCTCCAAACTTTGCGATAATAAATGCCGGGATGAGCACACTAAGAACCAAAATCGCCAAATTCATAACAATTCCAACGGCGATTTCAGAACCCGCGCCCACAGCCCCTCTAATATCGTACATATACAGTAAAATATCTGAACTTACCCACTCTACTAAAAATACGATGACCACCAAGATTAAACTCACGCCAATCCAAAATACTATCACCCAATAAAGACAGAAACGCCATTCCCGCGCATCCCAACCGATCGCGCGGCCGTCGCCGCGATCGATCGAACCGAATGTCGTAAATCGATGCCAAGCTGTGGCCGCCGGGACAAATACGAGAAGTTCAATTGCGCCAAGGGCGAGACCAAGAACGAAGTGGAACAATTCGCTAAATATCGATGCCGATTCGTCCGCTGTCGCAGCTCCGAAGATTTGCCACCGCATCAACCCAGCAAGCAGCGCGACGCCCATGGCCGGGGCGATGAGCTTAAGAGCCAGCGGGATATTGTCGAAAATCGTTCGAAACGCCTCGCGCAGCAGAGCGCCTGTCGTAATTCGCTCGGACGCCATGTTGTCGCGATCGCTCCTTCGGGCGCTGCAGGTCTCGGCAGTCGCAAGCGCCAGAATGGAGCCCGCCATTCGGTGCGGGCGCGCGACGATAGCCGCATTCCCGCAGCCGCCATTTTGCGGCGACTGGGGACATTGCGCAATTCAAAGTCGTGGATTTATCCGCCTGCCGTCAGGCGTCACGTTTCTCGACGACGTCCTTGAAGATCGCGGCGGCGGTCATCGCGGTCGGCCAGCCGCTGTAGAGCGCCTGGTGCGTGATGACTTCCTTGATCTCGTCGACGGTCAGGCCGTTGTCGAGAGCGCGGTTCAGATGGCCGACCATCTGCCGCTCCTTGCCGAGCGCGATCAGCGTCGCGACGACGATCAGCGAGCGGTCGCGCTTCGAGAGGCCGGGGCGCTCCCAGACGTCGCCGAAGACGACGTCGTCGGTCAGCTCGATCAGCTTCGGAATGAAGGCGCGCAGCGCGTCGCGCGGGTTCGGGGCATCCGCCATGGTCGTTTCCTCTCTGATTTGGAGAGGCCAGCGTGCCGCCCTTCGCCCGCCCGTGCAACCAAGCGGCCGCCCCGGTCAGAGATCGAGCAACCGTTTGACGCTGTCCGGCGAGAGGTCGTCGCCGACATAGAGCGCGCCGTCGACCTCGAGCACCGGGGTCGAGCGTATGCGCGCTTCGTCCAACCGGTCCTGCGCGTCCTCGTCCATCATGAGGTCGCGCACCCGGAACGGGACGCCGTGCTCCGTGAGGTAGCGCTTGAGCGCGTCGCAAGGCGCGCACAAGGGCGTGGTGTAGACGACGACATCCCGTTCCGCTTCCGCCATCAGACTTTTCCTTCCGAGCGAAGGCGCCGGTACTCTTCCTTGCGGGCGAGCCACTTGGCCTTCGTTTCTTCATCCTGCCACGGCTGCTCTTCGGTGAAGACGAGCCGCTTCCAGTCGTTCCCCTGGCTCCAGGAATAGGCGGCCTTCCTGGTCGTCATGGGGCCGGGCGCGGTCTCCAGAAGTTCGAGCGCCTGCTGGAAGATGTCGCGCTGCTGGGCGACGTTCCACGGCTCGCCGCAAGGATTGCCGAGCGGGAAGTCGACGAACAGGAAGCGGGCGACGCCGCAATGCTCGACGATGTCCTTGGCCGCGCCGATGACGACGGTCGGAATGCCGTGCTCCTCGATGTACCGGCTGATCAGACTCACGGTCTGATGGCACACCGGTCAAACGGGGACCATGATGAGGGCGTCGATCCCGTCCTGGCGGCAATACTCCAGCACCTTGGGCGCTTCCTGGGTCAGCACCTTGCGCTGGCTGTAGTTGTTGTAGGCGCCGTAGAAGCGGTCCGGCATGGAGCCGATGCGGCCGTCGGCGATCGCCTCGCGCATCCGGTCGACCGGGTAGTAGGCGTTCACGTCGTCCAGGTGCGTCGCGTTCATGTCGAAGGAGTTGGTGCGGCTGTAGAACCGCTCCGACGGCATGTCCGCCGGAATGGCGTAGATGCCGCGGAAGTCTTCCTCGACGATCGGGTCGCTTTCGGTTTCCGGATCGAAACGAACCGCGACCTCGCTGGTCCCGATCAGGCCGACCTTGCATTCCGACAAGGGCTTGGCGAGCGGCGTGAAGGGCGCGGTCTCGTGGTGCGCCCATTCATAGGGCTTTTCATAACCTTGACGCAGGTAGTCGTCCCGCGTTCGGTCGATATATCTGACTGGCTCCATTAGCGGTCTCCCTGGCTGATCCGCCGGGGAAGTATATCCGCCCGCCACGGGCTGTCATGGCCGCAGAATCAGCGCCCCGGTCGTCTCCCGCGCCTCCAGGCGGCGGTGCGCTTCGGCGGCGTCGGCGAGCGGCAGTTCGGCCGGCGCCGGCGCGTCGAGCACGCCGTTCTCGATCAGGCTGAACAGGTCGTCCGCCATGGCGTCCAGTTCGTCCCGTGTCGCTGCGTAGTGGAAGAGCATCGGCCGAACGACGGAGAACGACCCCCGGCTCAGGGCCTGCATCGCGAGCGGCTCGACCGGTCCCGAGGCCTGACCGTAGTTCACGAGCCGGCCGCGCGGCGCCAGGCAGTCGAGCGAGCCGTAGAAGGTGTCGCGCCCGACCGCGTCATAGACGACGTCGACGCCGCGCCCCTCGGTCAGCATCCGCGTGCGTTCGACGAAATCCTCGTCCCGGTAGAGGATGACGTCGTCGCAGCCGGCGGCGCGGGCGGCTGCGGCCTTCTCCCGGCTGCCGACCGTGCCGATGACGCGGGCGCCCAGGTGCTTCGCCCATTGGCAGAGCAGCGTGCCGACGCCGCCCGCCGCCGCGTGCGCGAGCACTGTCTGGCCGGCCTGAACGGCGTGCGCCTGGCGGACGAGCAGCTGCGCCGTCAGCCCCTTGACCATCAGCGTCGCGGCGACCGCGTCGCCGACCGTCGGCGGGAGCTTCACGAGATGCCTGGCGGCGATGACGCGCTCGGCGGCATAGCCGCCATAAGCGCCGGTGAAATAGGCGACCCGGTCGCCGACGGCGAAGCCTTCGACGTCCGGGCCGGCCTCGATCACCTCGCCCGCTGCCTCCAGGCCCGGAATGCCCGGCAGACGAAGCGTCTGGTAGGAGCCCGACCGGACATAGCAGTCGTGGAAATTGACGCCGACGGCCGTCTGCCTGAGGCGAACTTCGCCCGGCCCCGGCGCGCCGACCTCGACTGTCTCCAGCCGCAGCACCTCCGGCCCGCCCGGCTCCCGCAGCACAATCGCGTCGGCCATGTCGCTATCCCGTATCCGTTTCCGGCCGGACCCTAATGCCGCCGGCGCCCGTTTGACAGCGCCGTCGCCGCCCGCCGACACTTGCCGCAAAACAAGGTTGGAGACGCCCATCGTGACCGAGCCGCCGGCGCTGCCGCCCCGCAGGCCCCGTCCCGCCGCTGCGCCGACGGCGCTCGACGGGCTCCGCATCGTCGACTTCACCCATTTCATCGCGGGCCCGCTCGCGACGATGTTCCTCGCCGACATGGGCGCCGACGTCGTCAAGATCGAGAAGACCGGGCGCGGCGACGATTTCCGCGGCTTCGGCCCGCAGAAGGATGGCATGGGGCCGGCGTTCGTGTGGACCAACCGCAACAAGCGGAGCATCGCCCTCGACCTGACGCGGCCGGAAGGCCAGGAGATCGCGCGGGCGCTGGCGGCGACGGCGGACGTGGTCGCGGAAAACTTCTCCGCCGGCGTGATGGCGCGGTTCGGGCTCGACTACGCAACGCTCGCCGCCGCCAATCCCCGCCTCGTCTACTGCGCGGTCTCGGCCTACGGGCGGACGGGCCCCTTCAAGGACCGGCTCGGCTTCGACCCGATCGCCCAGGCGGAGAGCGGCTTTATGAGCCTGACCGGCGATGCGGGCCAGGACCCGATGCGCTCCGGCCCCGCGATCATGGACATGAGCACGGCGATGATGGCGTCGAACGTCATCCTGGGCGCGCTGATGGCCAGGGAACGCACCGGCAAGGGCCAGTATGTCGAAGTCTCGCTCTTCGACACCGCCGTCCAGATGACCGGTTTCCACGCCCTCAATTACCTCATGAGCGGCCGCGTGCCGGAGCGTTTCGGCAATTCCAGCAGGGACAGCGGCCCGACCGACGTCTATCAGGCCGCCGACGGGCCGTTCTATCTGGCCTGCGCCAATGACCGGTCCTTCCGGCGGCTGGCGGTCGATGTGCTCGGCCGGCCGGACCTCGCCGACGATCCGGACTACAAGGCGGCGCGCGAGCGGACGGCGAACAAAGATGCGCTGAACGCCGTCATCCAGCCGATCTTCCGAACGAAGACCTGCGCCGAATGGCTGACGCTGATGCAGCCGGCCGGCGTGCCGGCGGGCGAGGTCCGCTTCCTCGACCAGGTGTTCGCCGCGCCGGAAATTCGCGAACGCGACCGCGCGACGTCCATTCCGGCGGCCTCGGGCGACGGGACCGTGCCCAATGTCGAACCGCCCTTCCAGTTCGCCGATACGCCGGTGCGCGACCCGGTCGCCGCCCCGCTTCTCGGCCAGCACACGGACGAAATCCTGCGCGATCTCCTGGGCTACGACGCGGCTAGGATCGAAGCGCTCCGCCGCGACGGCGTCGTCGAAGGACCCGATTGAACCATGCCGCTCAAGCTCGAACCGACGCTCAAGATCGGCGTCAACACAATGCACCGGCGCAGCGAGCCCGCCGAAGGCCCGTGGCTGCCGAAGATCGACGAACTGGTCGAGATGGTCGAGCAGGTCGACCGCCTGGGCTTCGACAGCTTCTGGGTCGGCGATCACATCTCGATGCCGATCCCGTTCCTCGACCCTCTGCAGCAGATCGCCCAGGCCGCCGTGATCAGCCGGCGCCTCACCTTCGGCGTCGGCGTCTACCTGTTGCCGCTTCGGAACTTCGCGCCGGTCGCCAAGCAGGTCTCGACGCTCGATCTGTTGACGGAGGGCCGCCTGATCTTCGGCGTCGGCGTCGGCGGCGAGTTCCCGAAGGAATATCAGGTCTCCGGCATCCCGCGGGAGGAGCGCGGCGCCCGCCTCTCGGACGGCATCCGCGTCCTGAAGAAGCTCTGGTCCGGCGAGAAGGTCAGCCACGAGAGCCGCTTCCTCACGTTCGAGGACGTCGACATGCGCCCGGCGCCGGCGCAGCCCGGCGGACCGCCGATCTGGTGCGGCGGCCGGTCCGACGCCGCGCTCCGCCGCGCGGCCCGGATCGGCGACGGCTGGCATTCCTACGCCATCACGGCGGAAATGTACCGGGACGGCCTCGCCAAGATCCAGGCGACCGCCGAGGCGGAGGGCCGCCGAGCGGCCACGTTCGGCACGGGGCACCTGCTGTTCGCCCGCGTCTCGGACAACTACGAACAGGCGCTCGACGAGGCGGCGGGGCACCTTTCCACCCGCTACAACATGGACATGCGGCCCGCCACCAAACGCTACGGCGCGATCGGCGCGCCGGAGGATGTCGCGGCGACGATCCGGGACTTCTTCGATGCCGGCGTCCGCCACATCACGCTCGACCTCGCCGGCCCCTATGAGCGGCGCGGCGAACAGCTCGACCGCTTCGCGGCCGACGTCATGCCCCTCCTCCGCGACCTGACCGGCGGAAAGGCGAGCGCATCATGACCGACCCGCATCTGACATTCGGCTTCACCGACGAACAGAAGCTGCTTCGGGAAAGCGTGCTCGGCACGCTCGCCCGCGTGCTGCCGCCGGCAAAGATCCGCGAACTCGACCAAGCGGGCGAGTATCCCTACGAGGCCTGCAAGGCGCTCGCCGAGGCGGGCGTCAACGGCATCGTCTATCCGGCGGAATATGGCGGGCTCGACGGTAGCCACAGAGATCTTGTCGTCCTGGGCGAGGCGCTTGGCTACCACTATGGCGGCATCGCCCAGGCCTGGAGCATCACCTGCATCTATGCCGGCATGCACATCGCTCTTCACGGCTCCGATGCGATGAAGCGGGAGGTGCTGCCCAAGGTGATCGCGGGCGACATGCGCCTGGCGCTCTGCCTCTCCGAACCGGACCACGGCTCCGACGTCGCGGGCATCGAATGCATCGCGGCGAAGGACGGGAACGGCTACGTCCTGAACGGCCAGAAGATCTACAACTCCGCCGCCCACGTGGCGCACAACCTGGTCGTCGTCGCGAAGACCAAGCCCGGTCGGGGTTATGACGGCATCAGCATGTTCCTCGTGGACACGACGTTGCCGGGCGTCACGATCAATCGCCTCTCCGCGCTCGGCCGGCATACGACGGAGGCGAACCACTGCTTCTTCGACGACGTGCGCCTTCCCGCCGACCGCATCATCGGGCCGGAGAACGACGGCTGGCATGGCCTGATGAAATGCCTCAACGTCGAACGCCTGAACCTCGCCGCCAACGGCGTCGGCAACACGCTTCGGATCATGGAGCACGCCCTCGCCTACGCGAAGGAACGCCAGCAGTTCGGCCGCCCGATCGGCAAGTTCCAGGCTGTCAGCCACAAGTTCGCCGAGATGCAGATGATGTACCAGACCGCGCGCGCCCAGACCTTCCGGGTCGCCGACATGCTCGACGCCGGCCTCGACCCGATCATGGAGAACGCCGTCGCCAAGGCCTACGTGACGGAGGTCAACTGGAAGGTCGCCGACATGGCGATGCAGATCATGGCGGGCGCCGGCTACATCGTCGATCCGGACATGCAGATGATGTTCCGCGACGCCCGCGTCGGCCCGATCGGCGGCGGCACAAGCGAAATTCAGCGCAACGTCATCGCCAGCAGAATGGGACTCTAGAGAATGTCGGAACGCGAGCCGCGCGGCCTGTTTTTCGAGGACTGGGAGATCGGCCAGACCTACCTGACGCCACGCCGCACCGTCACCCAGACCGACATCGTCAACTTCGCCTGCCTGTCCGGCGACTTCAACGCGCCGCATGTCGACTGGGAGTTCTGCAAGCAGCAGCCCTATGGCGAGCCGATCGCGCACGGGCCGCTGGTGCTCGCCATCGCCGGCGGGCTGATGTGCCAGTCGGGCGTCAACGACGGCACCATCGTCGCGATGATGGGGACGGACGACTGGCGCATCCACAAGCCGGTGAAGCACGGCGACACGCTGCATGTCGTCATGGTCCCGCGCGAGAAGCGGCGCACCAGCAAGGGTGACCGCGGCATCGTCACCTTCGACCGGGAAATCCGCAATCAGCATGATGAGGCGGTCCACACCATGAAGTCGTCGAGCATGTACCGCTGCCGCGCGCCGGCCTGACGCTACTCCTTGATCTGGGAGGCCATGCCGCCCGAGATCTCCTCCGTCGCTTCCTCGGCGAGTTCCTCCGGCAGGACGAGGTTCAGGACGATCGCGAGGAACGCCGCAGGCAGGAGGCCCGACGCCAGCAAGGTCTGCATCGTCCCCGGCACGTGCTGCAGGGCTTCCGGCGCGAGCTGCAGGCCGAGCCCGATCGAGAGCGAGACGGCGAAGATCACCATGTTGCGGCGGTTCCAGTCGACGTCCGATAGCATGGAGACGCCGGCCGCGACCACCATGCCGAACATGACGATGACGCCGCCGCCCAGCACCTCGATCGGCAC
>DAINCG010000108.1:0-12541 GCA_036732525.1 Pseudomonadota bacterium
GCCCGACGTCATCCGCCGGTTCGGCGACAAGGCCGCGGCGCGGGAGGTTGCGTCCGCCGCCGGCGCCCCGATCGCGCCGGGGCTGCCGGCCCCGGCCGGCGAAGCGGACGTCGCCGCATTTCTGAAGGACCTCGGACCGGACGGCGCGGTGATGTTGAAAGCGGCGGCGGGCGGCGGCGGCCGGGGCATGCAGGTCTTGCGCGCCGGAGACGACATTTCGGCCGCGTTCGCCCGTTGCGCGGCCGAAGCGGAGGCGGCGTTCGGCGACGGACGCCTCTACGCGGAGACGTTCTTCCCGGCCGCCCGGCATATCGAAGTGCAGGTGGCCGGCGACAAGTCGGGCGGCGCCATTCACGTCTGGGAGCGGGAATGCAGCCTGCAGCGCCAGCGTCAGAAGCTGATCGAAATCGCTCCGGCGCCGGCGCTCGACGTCGGCGTTCGGCGCCGGCTATTGGACGCCGCGGTCGCCATCGCGCGGGCGGCGGGCCTCGATAATCTCTCGACCGTCGAATTTGTCGTCGACGGCGCGCGGGCGGCGGATGACGCGGAGGCCGACATCGCCTTCATCGAAACCAATGCCCGCCTTCAAGTCGAACACACGGTGACGGAAGCCGTGACCGGCATCGACCTCGTCGAACTTCAGATCCGCCTGGCGGAGGGCGCGACGCTCGCCGACTTGGGGCTCGCCGAGCCGCCGCCCGTCGCCGGGTGAACATGGAGACGATGACGCCGGATGGGCGGGCGCGTCCCGCCGGGGGCCGATTCGCCGCGTTCGAACCACCTTCCGGCCCGGGCGTGCGCGTCGACCATGCCGGCTATGCCGGGCTGACGCCGAGCCCCCGCTATGATTCGCTGATCGCCAAGACGGTCGTTCACGTGCGATCAGGCGGTCTCGACGCCGTGGCCGCGAAGGCGGCCCGCGCGCTCCGCGGTTTCAGGATCGAGGGCGCGCCGACCAATATTTCCTTCCTGGAGGCCCTCCTGACGGACCCGGACGTGCGCGCCGGCCGGATCGATACGACGTTCGTGGAGCGACGCGCGGCGGCCTTGCTCGAGACGTCGCCGGCGCCCCGGCTGCACGCCGAAAGCGCAGCGCCGGCGAGCGGAGGAGCCAGTCGCGCCGGCGCGCGTGTTGATGCCGCGGATCCGCTGGCGGTTCTCAACTACGGGCGAAGCGGGGCCGACGCCGCCGCGGCCGAGGCGGCGGCGCCCGACGGCGCGCATGTGCTGGCGGCGCCGATGCAGGGCGCCGTCGTCAGCCTCGCCGTCGAACCGGGCGCGGCCGTGCGCGCCGGCGCCGTGCTGCTCGTCATGGATTCCATGAAGATGCAGCACGACATCGTCGCCGACGTCGCGGGCGTGGTCGCCGCCTTTGCGGTCGCGGCCGGCGACGTGGTGCTCGAAGGCGCGCCGCTGGCCTATATCGAACCCGGCGAGGTGGACGCCGACGACGCGGCGGACGCCGCCGAGGTCGATCTCGACGCCATCCGGCCCGACCTCGCGGAGGTGATCGACCGGCGCGGCAACACGCTCGACGCGAACCGCCCGGATGCCGTCGCGCGGCGCCGCAAGACCGGCCAGCGGACGGCGCGAGAGAATATCGAGGACTTGGTCGACCCGGATTCGTTCACGGAGTACGGCGCATTCGTCGTCGCGGCCAGGCGGGCGCGCATGTCGCGGGAGGAGTTGTGGAAGCGGACGCCGGCGGACGGTCTGGTCGCGGGCATCGGCCGCGTCAACGGCGATCTATTCGCGGACGATCGCGCGCGCTGCATGGTCGTTTCCTACGACTACACCGTGCTCGCCGGCACCCAGGGCAAGGCGAATCACGAGAAGAAGGACCGGATGTTCGAGCTGGCGGCGAAGTGGGGGCTGCCGATGGTTCTGTTCGCTGAAGGCGGCGGCGGCCGGCCGGGCGATACCGACGTCGTCTATTCCGGCAACCTGACCACTCCGGCGTTTCACCTGTTCGGTCGACTCTCCGGCCTGGCGCCGCTGGTCGGCATCGCGTCAGGGCGCTGCTTCGCCGGCAATGCCGTGCTTGTCGGCTGCTGCGATGTCGTCATTGCGACGGCCAACGCCAATATCGGCATGGGCGGGCCCGCGATGATCGAAGGCGGCGGGCTCGGCGTTTTCCGTCCGGAAGAGGTGGGCCCCGCCGCGGAGCAGACGCGGAACGGGGTCATCGACATCCTGGTCGAGGACGAGGCGGCCGCCGTCCGCGCCGCCAAGCAGTATCTTTCCTATTTCCAGGGCGCGATCGCCGACTGGGAAGCGCACGACCAGCGCCGCCTGCGCAACGTCGTGCCGGAGAACCGCGTCAAGGTCTACGATATCCGCCAGGCGATCGAACTGATCGCCGACGTTGGATCGGTTCTGGAGCTCCGGCCGATGTTCGGGCGCGCCATGATCACCAGCTTCATGCGCGTGGAGGGCCGTCCGGTTGGGGTGATGGCGAACAACCCGATGCATCTCGGCGGCGCGATCGATGCGGACGCCGCCGACAAGGCGGCCCGGTTCATGCAGCTTTGCGACGCCTACGACATCCCGATGCTGTTCCTCTGCGACACGCCGGGCAACATGGTCGGGCCGGAGCACGAGAAGTTGGCCTTGGTCCGCCACTGCTGTCGTCCCTTTGTGATCGGCGCGAACCTGACGGTGCCGCTGTTTACGATCGTGCTGCGCAAGGCCTACGGCCTCGGCGCGCAGGGCATGGCGGGCGGCGGCTTCCATGCGCCCCACTTCGCCGTCGCCTGGCCGACGGCGGAGTTCGGCGGCATGGGGCTCGAAGGCGCCGTCAAGCTCGGCTACCGGAACGAGCTGGCGGCGATCGAGGATCCGGAGGAGCGCCGCCGGGTCTACGAGGAAAAGGTCGCCGGCATGTACGAGCAGGGTCGGGCCCTGACCGCAGCCGAACTCTTCGAAATCGACGATGTGATCGATCCGGCGGAAACGCGGACCTGGATCATGGCGGGACTGCGCGCCGCGCCCCCGCCGCCGCCCCGCAGCGGCAAGAAACACGCCTGGATCGACGTCTGGTAGGACCGCAAAAACGCAAGGAGAGCGACCATGGAAGCGCGCATTCCGCAGGAACAGATCGACGCCGGCCGCGGCTACGAGGAACTGTTCGTCCCGGCGGTTTTCGGTCGCTGGACGGGCCGCGTGCTCGATGCGGCCGATGTCGGCCCGGGCGCCGCCGTGCTGGATGTCGCGACCGGAACGGGCGTGCTGGCGCGGGAGGCGCGGAAGCGCGTCGGCGCAGAGGGGCGGGTCGTGGGCGTCGATCCGGCGTCCGGGATGCTCGCGGTCGCGCGGGCCGTCGAGCCGGACGTCGAATGGATTTCGGGGCCGAGGAACTCGACCTGCCGGACGCGAGCTTCGATCGTGTCGTGTCGCAGTTCGGGATGATGTTCTTCGCCGACCGGCCGAAGGCGGCGCGGGAGATGGCGCGCGTGTTGCGGCCCGGCGGCCGGGCCGCGATCGCGGTCTGGGATTCGGTCGAGCGCAATCCCGCCTATGCGATCATGAACGCCTTGCTGGCCGAGAAGGCGGGGCCTGCGGCCGCCGAAGCCATCCGCTTGCCGTTTTGTCTGGGCGATCCGGCCGACGTCACGGCCGCGCTTTCGGCCGCTGGGTTCGGCGACGTCTCGGTCGCCACGGAAACGGCGACGGCGCGCTTCGCGAGCGCCCGTTTGATGGTCGAAGCGGAGTTGCGCGGCTGGTTGCCGCTGTTCGACATTCAGTTGGATGAGGCCAGGATCGCCGATATTCTCGGTGCGGCTGATCAGGCGTTCGCCGAATTTACCGATTCTGAAGGGGCGGCGGCGTTCCCCATGTCGGCGCATATCGCGTCAGCGATAAAACCATAAAGCGTATTTCAAACGTCATGGTCGTCCGAGTGTGCCGGTCGGCGCCATGTCTGAGAGAAATCTTGGAATAAGCCCTCTGCACTGCGGCGCGCGTCACAGGAATCCGGTAACTTTGGGGAGCGATGCGGACGCGGAGGCGTTATTAATTGAGCAGCGAAAACGGCGACGAAGCGGGACTTGAAGCCGAGAACCGGCACCTGCGCGAGACCGTTCTGGCGCTGCGCGCCAGTCTGGAAGCGAAGCAGGCCGAAATTGTCGCCGAAAGCGAAACGGCGGCGCGGACGGCCAAGGCGGAGCACGAACAGCTGACCGATACGATCACGGCATTGCGGCAGGCGCTTGAGACGGAGGCGGAGAAATCGGCCGCCGCCATCGATGCTGCGCGCCATGCCGCCCAGGCCGAGATCCAGCAATTGCGGCAGACCGTCGACGCCCTGCGATCCGAACTGGAAGCGGCCGAGTCGCGTCGTGTCCGGGCGCTTGCGGCCGCGGAGGACGCCGCCCGGAACGAGGTCCGCCAGCTCCAGGCGACGATCCGCGCCCTCCGCGAACGGTTGGAGGCGGCTGGCCATGGATGACGGACGCATCGGCGTTTCCGCCGGCGGCGACGTCGGCCGCGAACTGCGGCACATGCAGCTTCTGCTTGACGTGTCCCGCCAGGTCGCCGCGCTCGATTCTCTGGATGCGGTGCTCGACGCCCTGGTCGCCGTCGCGGCCGAACAGACGGATGCGGAGCGCGCGACTCTCTACCTGAAGGACCCAGAGACCGGGGAGCTCTACTCCCGCATCGCACAGGGCATCGGGCGTCGCGAGATCCGCCTGGTCAGCAATGAGGGTGTGGCCGGCGCGGTCTATACCTCCGGCCGCGCCGAGATCATCGACGACGCCTATGGCGACGAACGGTTCCGCGCCCGGTTCGACCAGGAGACCGGCTTCAAGACCCGCTCGATCCTCGCCGCGCCGATCCGCACCCCGAAAGGCGGCTCGATCGGCGTGATCCAGGTCCTGAACAAGAAGGACGGTCGCTTCGACGACCAGGATCGCGAGACCATCGAGGCGATTACGGCCCAGTGCGCGATCACGCTGGAGTCGCTCCAGCTGATCGAACGGATGGAAGCGACGCGCGCCCGCGAGAGCGCGTTCATGAACGTCGTCTCGGACATTACGTCCGAGCTCGAACTGCCCAAGCTGCTCAGCAAGGTGATGTCGGAAGCGACGCGCCTCTTGAACGCCGAGCGGTCGACGCTCTTCCTGAACGACGCCAAGACGAAGGAGCTGTTCAGCTATGTCGGCGCCGGCCTCGACGACCAGATCCGGCTGCCGAACAGCGCGGGCATCGCGGGCGCCGTCTTCACCAGCGGCAAGTCGATCAACATTCCCTATGCCTATGCCGACCTGCGCTTCAACCCGTCGTTCGACCGGCAGACGGGCTTCTTCACCCGCTCGATCCTCTGCGTGCCCGTCGTCAACAAGAGCGGCGAGACGATCGGCGTCACCCAGGCGCTGAACAAGATCGGCGGGCCGTTCACCGACGACGACGAGCGCCGATTGCGCGCCTTCACCGCCCAGATCGCGATCGGCCTGGAGAACGCCAAGCTGTTCGACGACGTGCAGGCGATGCGCAACTACAACGAAGCCATGCTGCAAAGCATGTCGAACGGCGTGCTGACGATCGATCCGGACGGGGCGGTCCGGACCTGTAACGCCGCCGGCGGCCGCATCTTCCGGGTCGATCCGGCCGAGATCGTCGGCAAGCCGTTCGCGACGACGCTCGGGGCGGACAATGCCTGGCTGGTCGAGCGTACGGGCCGCGTCGGCGAGACCTGCGTCGTCGAATATGCCGTCGACGGCGAGATCCGGTCGGCCGCCGGCGAGCCGGTCTCGGTGAACGCGACGGTCCTGCCGCTCAGCGCAACCGACGAAGTCTCGCTCGGCGTTATGATCATGCTGGAGGACATCTCCAGCGAGAAGCGGGTGAAGTCGACGCTCTCCCGCTACATGGATCCCGACATCGCCGACCAGTTGCTCTCTGGCGCCGGCGGGGAGGCGGCGCTCGGCGGCAAGCAGTCCGTCGCCACCGTGCTCTTCTCCGACATCCGGAATTTCACGACGATTTCCGAACGGCTGGGCGCGACCGGCACCGTCGCCATGCTGAACGACTATTTCGAGCATATGGTCGAACGGATATCCGACCAGGGCGGCATGCTCGACAAGTTCATCGGCGATGCGATCATGGCCGTGTTCGGCGTGCCGCTGCCCCACGACGACGACCCGGACCGCGGCCTGAAAGCGGCGATCGGCATGCAGCGGGCCTTGCAGGCGTGGAGCCCGGTCGGCCCGGACGGCGAGCCGTTCGCGCTGAACATCGGCATCGGCCTGAACACCGACAGCGTCGTCGCGGGCAACATCGGCAGCCGCAAGCGGATGGACTACACGATCATCGGCGACGGCGTGAACCTGGCGGCACGGCTCGAATCGGCCTGCAAGCAATATGGCGCCGGCATCCTGTTGTCCGAGTTCACCTACGAGCAATTGCGCGGGTCATACCGGATGCGGCCGCTCGACCATGTCGTCGTCAAGGGCAAGACCAAGCCGGTGACGATCTACGAATGCATGGACCACCTGGACGACGACCAGATTCCCAACATCGTCGACCTGCTGAGCCTCTTCACCGACGGCGTGCGCTGCTACCGGGCGCGCGACTTCCAGAAGGCGCGGACGCGGTTCGAGGAGGTGCTGCGCATCCGGCCCGACGATGCGCCCGCCACGCTTTACATCAAGCGTTGCCGCGTCATGCTGGAGCAGCCGCCGACCGACGACTGGGACGGCGTTTGGGTGATGACCGACAAGTAGACCGCCGGGGGAGGCGGACCGCCGATGGACGCGACGCCGCCGCTTAACCCGCTCTACGGGCCGAACCGGCTCAAGCTCGGCGTCATGGCGTTCAACTGTAGCGGGGGCTCGACCGTCACGACCGCGCCCGAAGCCTGGCCGATGACCTGGCCGGACAACGTCGCGCTGGCGCGGCTGGCGGACGAGGCCGGGTTCGAAGCGCTGCTGCCGGTCGGGCGCTGGAAGGGGTATGGCGGGCCGTCCAATTTCAACAACCGCACATTCGAGGCGTTCACCTGGGCGGCCGGCATCGCCGCCGTGACGCAGCGCATCGCCGTGCTGGCGACGGTGCATGCGCCGCTGGTCCATCCGGTCGCCGCGGCGAAGCAGGCGGCGACGGTCGATCACATCTCGAACGGGCGCTTCGTGCTCAACGTTGTCTGCGGTTGGTTCAAGAACGAATTCGAGATGTTCGGGGCCGAGTGGCGCGCCCATGACCGCCGCTACGACTATGCCGGCGAATGGCTGGCGCTGGTCCGCCGGCTCTGGACCGAAGGGCGGCCGTTCGACTTTCAGGGAGAGTTCTTCCAGGGCCGCGACCTCTGGAGCGAGCCGAAGCCGCTGCAGGGCGACCGTCTGCCGGTTATGAATGCGGGCTCGTCGCCGGTGGGACAGCGCTTCTCGGCGGAGAACTGCGACATGAACTTCGTCATGCTGCGCCAGAAGGACCAGGCGAGCGACGTCGCCCAAATCGCCGGCCTGAAGGCGATGGCTGAAGCGAAGGGACGGCGGTCGCAATGCTGGATCCACGGCTACGCCGTCGTCCGCCCGACCAAGGCTGAAGCGGAAGCCGCGCTTCGCCGATATGTGATCGACTACGGCGACGATGTCGCGGTGAACAATATGCTATCCATCTTCGGCATGGAGTCGGAAACGCTGGAGCCTTCGGTGATGGAGGCCTTCAAGTTCCACTTCAAGGCGGGCCATGGCGGCTATCCGCTCGTCGGAACGCCCGAGAGCGTCGTCGCGGATATGATCCGCCTGTCCGAAATGGGGGTCGACGGGATCCTGCTGTCCTGGCTCGACTATCTGGGGGAGGGGCGCCAATGGGTCGAAGAGGTTCTGCCGCTGATGGAATCCGCAGGTTTGCGCTCGCCGCCGCCGTCGTTCTGATCGGGGCGGCCGCGCCCGTAGGCACGGCCGTGGCGGGCGACGCCGAGGCGCGCGCCGATCCGGAGACGCCGGCCCGTCTGCTGTTCGGTCGGATCGACCGTCCGTCCGCGACGGCGCCGCGCCCGATCGGCAGCTACGCCAAGGGCTGTCTCGCGGGCGGCCGTCAACTTGAGGATGTCGGCCCCGGCTTTCAGACCATGCGGCCCAGCCGCAATCGCGCCTGGGGCCATCCGGAATTGCTGTCGTTCGTCAAGAAGCTGGCGGCCGACCTGACCGCCGAAGGCCACGCGCCGGTGCTGATCGGCGACCTGTCGCAGCCGCGCGGCGGGCCGATGCTGTCGGGCCACGCCAGCCATCAGATCGGTCTGGACGTCGATATCTGGTTCCGGCCGTCGCCGCTCTATCGTCTGACTTGGGATCAGCGCCACGACTGGAGCGCCTATTCGGTCGTCGAATCGGTGCGCGCGCCCTGGGTCAACGACAGGTTCACACGACGCGAGGCGCGGCTGATCGAGCTTGCGGCGCGCGATCGCCGGACGGAGCGGATTTTCGTCGCCGCGCCCATCAAGAAGGCGCTCTGCGAGGCGACGCCCGAGCATCGCCGCGGCTGGCTGGCGAAGGTGCGGCCCTGGTACGGCCACAAGGACCATCTGCATGTGCGTCTCGCCTGTCCCGCCGGCGATGTCGGCTGCAAGGCCCAGGCGGCCCCGCCGCCGGGCGACGGCTGCGGCGCGGAGCTTGCGTCCTGGCTGACGCCGCCGCCCCCGCCGGCGGACCCGAAGCCGCCGGCCAAGAAGCCGAAACCGGTCAAGAAGCGGGAAATCACCCTGGACCAATTGCCGACGGATTGCGCAAGCGTGCTCGACGCCCGGTCGCGCGGCTGACGCTGGGGCGCTATATAGGGGCGGATCACATACCGGAGCCCCTTGATGCGCCTGACCCGCTATTTCATGCCGACCCTGAAGGAGACGCCGGCCGACGCCCAGATCGTCTCCCACCGCCTGATGCTCAGGGCCGGCATGGTGCGCCAGGCGTCCGCCGGCATCTATTCCTGGCTGCCGCTCGGCTTTCGCGTGCTGAAGCGCATCGAGCAGATCGTGCGCGAGGAACAGAACCGCGCCGGCGCCCACGAAATCCTGATGCCGACGATCCAGTCCGCCGACCTCTGGCGCGAAAGCGGCCGCTACGAGGACTATGGCAAGGAGATGCTGCGCATCACCGACCGGCACGAGCGGGACATGCTATATGGCCCGACGAATGAGGAGCTTATCACGGATATCTTCCGGTACTACGTGAAGAGCTACCGCGACCTGCCGCAGCTGCTCTACCACATCCAGTGGAAGTTCCGGGACGAGGTCCGCCCCCGCTTCGGCGTGATGCGCGGGCGCGAGTTCCTGATGAAGGACGCCTATTCCTTCGACGTCGATTACGCGGGCGCCAAGCACTCCTACAACAAGATGTTCATGGCCTATCTCGCGACCTTCGCGCGGATGGGGCTGAAGGCGATCCCGATGCGCGCGGACACCGGGCCGATCGGCGGCGATCTCAGCCACGAATTCATCATCCTGGCGGAGACGGGCGAGAGCGAGGTCTTCTGCCATAAGGACTGGTTGAGCGTCGACCTGACCGGTGAGGGGATCGACTACGACAGCGATCTGGAGCCCCGGATCGCCGCCTTGACCGAGCTATACGCGGCGACCGACGAGATGCACGACGCCGCGAACTGCCCCGTGCCGACCGACGAGTTGTTGACCGCACGCGGGGTCGAAGTCGGCCACATCTTCTATTTCGGCACCAAGTACTCCGACCCGATGAATGCGCAGGTGCAGACCCAGGGCGGCGCGCAGGCGACCGTGCACATGGGCTCCTACGGCATCGGCGTCTCGCGGCTCGTCGGCGGCATCATCGAGGCGAGCCACGACGACGCCGGCATTGTCTGGCCGGACGCGGTGGCGCCCTTCGACGCGGCGCTGATCAACCTGCGCCAGGGGGACGCCGAAACCGACGCCGCCTGCGAGGACCTATATGCGAAGCTCCGCCAGGCCGGCGCTGACGTCCTCTACGACGACCGGGACGAAAGGGCCGGCGCCAAGTTCGCGGACATGGACCTGATCGGACTGCCCTGGCAGCTCATCGTCGGGCCGCGCGGCGTCAAGAACGGCGTCGTCGAACTGAAGCGGCGGGCGACGGGCGAGCGGGAAGAACTCGCGCCGGACGCGGCTCTCCAGCGCATGCTCGACGCATGATTTCCGGTTTCGAACGCATGGTCGCGGGCCGCTACCTTCGGGGCCGCGGCCGGGAGAGCTTCATCTCCGTCATCGCGTGGTTCTCGCTGATCGGGATCGCGCTCGGCGTCGCGACGCTGATCGTCGTGATGAGCGTGATGAACGGCTTCCGGGAGCAATTGCTCTCCCGCATCATCGGCCTGAACGGCCACTTGCAGGTCGTCGGCGTCGGCGAGCCGATCGAGGATTACGACGCGCTCGTCGCCAAGATCGCCGCGCTGCCCGGCGTGCAGCGCGCGGCCGCCGTCGTCGAAAGCCAGGCGATGGCGACGCATGAGGGCAGGGCGTCGGGCGCGCTCGTCCGCGGCATGACGGTCGAGGGCTTGGACAGTCTCTCCGCCGTCGCGGCCGGGATCGTCGGCGGCGACCTCAAGGCGTTCGAGGGCAGGGGCGTAGCCGTGGTCGGTCGCCGTCTTGCCTCGAAGCTCGGGGTCGGGCTGGGCGATTCGTTCACGTTGATTTCGCCGGCGAAGGGGGTCACGCCTTTTGGCGGCGCGCCATTGCAGAAGGCGTTCGAGGTCGTCGCGATCTTCGACGTCGGCATGTACGAGTACGATTCCTCCTTCGTCTATGTCCCGCTGACCGACGCCCGTGCGCTGTTCAAGACCGGCGACGGCGTCAGCCTGATCGAAGCCATGGTGGTCGATCCGGAGAACCTCACCAGCCACAAGATCGATCTGATGGCCGCGGCGCGCGGCCCCTATCAGGTCTACGACTGGCGCGATTCGAACCAGGCGTTCGTCAACGCGCTCGATGTCGAGCGGAACGTCATGTTCCTGATCCTGACGCTGATCATCCTTGTCGCGGCGTTCAACATCGTCTCCAGCCTGATCATGCTGGTGAAGGATAAGACCCGCGACATCGCCGTGATGCGTGCGATGGGCGCGACGCGGGGCATGGTGATGCGCGTCTTCATTCTGACCGGCTCGACGATCGGCGTCGTCGGCGCGCTTGTCGGTTTCGGTCTCGGTCTCGCCTTCGCGCTGAACATCGAGACGATCCGCCAGGCGCTGGAAAGCCTGAGCGGCGCGCATCTCTTCCAGGCGGAGATCTATTTCCTCTCCCGCCTGCCGGCGAAGGTGGACAGTTTCGAGGTGGCGTTGGTGGTGGTCATGGCGCTGGCGTTGTCATTCCTGGCCAGCCTTTATCCCGCCTGGCGCGCCTCCCGGGCCGCGCCCGCGACGGCGCTGCGCTACGAATGAGCAATGTCCTGGAACTCACGGGCGTCGCCAAGAGCTATCGGCAGGGCGACGCAAGGCTGGACGTGCTGACCGGCGTCGATCTCGTCGTCGAGGCGGGGCAGGCGGTCGCGCTTATGGCTCCCTCCGGCGCTGGCAAGACGACGTTGCTGCAGATCGCGGGCCTCCTCGACAAGCCGGACGCCGGAACTGTGCGCCTCGAGGTCAGCCGCCTCAGGGCGACGAGCCTCGGCTTCGTCTTTCAGTTCCACCATCTGCTGCCGGAGTTCACCGCGCTCGAAAACGTCGTCCTGCCGCAGCGGGTTGCGGGCGCCAGCCGGTCGGATGCGCGGCGACGGGCCATGGAATTGCTTGAGACCATGGGCCTTACCGCGCGCGCCGACCATCGGCCGTCCGCGCTTTCCGGCGGCGAACAGCAGCGGGTCGCGATCGCTCGGGCGCTCGCCAACCGGCCGAAGCTGCTGCTGGCGGACGAGCCGACCGGCAATCTCGACGTCGAGACGGCGTCGAAGGTGATCGACGGCCTTTTGGAGCTCGCGCACCAGACCGGCGTCGGCATGCTGGTCGCGACCCACAATCCGAACATCGCCGCCAGAATGGATGGGCGGGTCACGTTGAGCGGCGGCCGACTTGTCGAGGCCTAAAGCGATCGCCGCCGAACGGGGCTGTGACGTCAGTCACTCGCGCTGATTGCGGCTTCGGCCTACATTCCAGTCATCGAAGCGCGGCGATGATCGCAGCGTGGAAACGGAAGAAGGTTCACACGACGACGCTGCGGGCGATTTTTCTCCGCCTCCCCGCCCTGCGGCGCCTACCCCAGACGTCCGTGAGCTTTCAGGGCCCGCGCCAGGACAGGCGTGGGCCCTTTTCCGTTTCGCTGGCCGCCGCTACAGGTTTCAGTTGCGGGTGCGGTCCGAATCAGATTGGATTGCGGCATACTTTTCCAGGTTCGCCTGCATGCGGGCTGCAAACCACTCCGCTGTGGCGCCCGCGGGCGGCGCGAGTTGATTCTGCGCCCCCGGCGGTCGTGCGCGGCCGCCGGAGTTTTCCGCGCCGGAGACGAACCGTTCGAGCAGCGCGCTCTGCGCGGGCGACAGGGTTGCGGCCGCGCTCGTCGCGGGCACGGCCGGCGCGGCCGTCGCCGCGGTCGTGGCCGTCGCCGCGGTCGTGGCCGTTGCCAAAT